>CAMWLJ010000015.1 GCA_947175055.1 uncultured Lachnospiraceae bacterium
CCGGCTCTGCTTATACGCGCAAAAAAACCTCGTCCCGTAAAAGGACGAGGCCAATATGCTCGCTAACCACCTGTTACGACGTACCGCCATCCTTAAATAATGGCTATACGGTTCCCGATAACGGCGGGATGCCGTCATTCCCTACTGATCCTGCCCTCCGCTTCCCACTTTCTCTAAATATCCATAAATATCAAGAAAAGAGAGTCTGCCAGTCAACCCTGCGGACAGAAAAGTTCAGTTTGAAACTCAGAAGTGATCTTCCCTGTTCCCCTACTCGCACCGACCTTCCACCGCCGCCGGCTCGCTGTACCTTTGAGGAAACAGATACTGTCTTCTTCAACGTCTTTATCTATTCGCAGCAGTCCGCCTTTCCGCTTCCCGCTGCATTTCCTTACTAATTAATATATAGTATATCTTCCCTGCTGTTGTCAAGGTATTCTGCAACAGTTTCCATATAACGATCGAAAAATGATTTGCAAAAAACATCTTAATGATGATAATCTTAAGTAAACAGGCATGAAAGGAATCTTCAAGATAGCATGAACATAGCATCTCTCTCCAATACATTTAGCGTGCGCAGACTGGACGGAAACGACATAGATCTGATCTACAGCCTGTGCGCAGATAACCGCATCTTCTACCATTATCATCCTCCTTTTGTCACAAGGGAGAGTATTCTGCAAGATATGAAGGCACTGCCTGCCGGCAAAGACGAACACGACAAATTCTATATCGGCTTTTTCGATGAAGGAAGGTTGGCGGCCGTTCTGGATCTGATCCTTGATTATCCAGAAAGGGGGACGGATTTTATCGGCTTCTTCATGATGAACATAGGCCTGCAGGGCAAGGGTACCGGCTCGAAGATCATCCGGGAATGCATCACATACTTAAAGACCACCGGCTGTTTGAAGCTCCGGCTCGGTGTTGATAAAGGGAATCCTCAGAGCAATGCCTTCTGGCAAAAGAACGGATTTCGCGTCGTCGAAGAAGGAGTATATATCCTGATGGAGCTGGAAATATAGCCACATCGATATCCCTTCCTCTACTATATTGACGTTATCAAGGGCATATGATATTATAGCACAGGCTTTTTGATTAATTGTTGTAACAAAACCGCAAGAACAAAGCAAACGATACCGATATTCCGAAACAGCATATTCCAGTATGGAATCTCTCCATGCTGGAATTTGTCGTAACGGTCATGGCCGGAAAACGGTCTATATGGAGGACAAATATATGGCTTATTCAGGGGATTTTGTTGAAAAGACCGGCAAAACGCCGGACTTTATGGACCTCGAACAGCAGGGCAGTGTGCAGAGCGTCCAGAATCTGGAGTCCGTCATCAATGAGGGACTTCGCGTCGCTCTTCTGGAAGAGACGCCGGACCAGTCCCTGGAGGTACTGCTAAAGCATCTGGGCAAGGCGCTGAATGGGGAACGGACCTACATATTTGAGCAGAATGAAGCCGGCTGCGACGATAATACCTACGAATGGGTAGCCGACGGCGTCACCCCCGAAAAGGATAACCTCCAAAATGTTCCTCCGGAGGTATGCGCAAGCTGGTATCGGAATTTCAGCATCGGCAGACACATCGTCATCGGGAATGTGGAAGATATCCGCGAGACCGATCCTCTTCAATACGAGAATCTGAAACAGCAGAGCATCCACTCTCTCGTAGTGGTTCCTCTTTATAACGGTAAGAAGATCATCGGCTTTTACGGCGTAGACAATCCTCCCGTAAAGTCTCTGGAGTATGCATCCAATATGCTCCAGACCGCGGCGTATTTTATCGTGTCTTCCCTGAAAAGGCGCAATCTGGTACGTGAGCTTCAAAAACGGAGCTACAATGTTCTCCATGCTCTCAGTGTGGACTATATTGGTATCTATCAGGTGAACTTTGACACGGACGAGTGTGAGGTCTACCGAAACAGCGAACAGCTGATGATGGATTGGACCGCCCATTTTGCCGACGGCTATCAGACAGCTATAGAACACTATATCTCTGAGTACGTGGTTCCCCGAGATCAGGAAAGGCTCCGGACTGTGACGAATAAGGACTATGTGCTGACGCAACTCAAGACGAAGAAAAAGTTCTCGGTCCGTTATCAGGTGAAGGACAGCTCCTCCGGACTGAAACATCTGGAGATTCATTTCTCCGCTACCACAGTACCCTCCCACTGTGCGATCTTTGCGCTGCGGGATGTCAATGCCGTAGTAGAACAGGAAGAAAAATATAAGCTGGAGGCGAGACAGAGCCTGGAAGATATTCTGGAAGGCGCCAGAACCGGGATCTGGACGATCGAGCTGGAAGAGGGCTGCCCGCCGAGAATGTATCCGGACAGGACCATGCGGATCCTTCTGGGTGTATCAGAAGACATCGACCCGGAAGAATGCTATCGCAACTGGTTTGAAAATATTGAACCCGACTACGTGGAGATGGTGCAGGAGTCCGTGCATGAAATATTGGAAAACGGTCGTTCAGAGGTGATCTACCCCTGGAATCATCCAACCCTTGGGAAAATATATGTCCGTTGCGGCGGCGTGCCGGACAGAACATTCAAGAAACCGGGCGCCTGTCTGAACGGATACCATCAGGATATCACGGAAACCATGATGACAAGGAAGAAGCAGGAGCAATCCATTATGGAACTGCTGGAAAAAGTACGGCGGGCAAATTCGGCAAAGAGTGAATTCCTCTCTCATATGTCTCACGATCTCCGTACCCCCATCAACGGAATTCTGGGAATGCTGGCTATTCTGGAAAAAAGCCAGGACGATCCGGAACAGCAGAAATACTGCCGTAAGAAGATCCGCGTGTCAACACAGCACTTGCTTTCCCTGGTCAACGATGTTCTTCAAGTCAGTAAGCTGGACAGCGGGGGCCTGGTGGAAGTGGAAGAGCCGTTCGACCTTCACAATGCATTGGAAGACTGCATTACGATCCTGTCTCCGCAGGCCGAAGAGCAGGGAATCCACCTGACGCTTAAGCAGACCGGTCTGCAGCACCAAAGGGTGATCGGTAACCCTCTTCACCTGCGACAGATCCTGATGAATGTCATCGACAATGCGCTTAAATATAACCGCCCGCAAGGGTCTGTTTTTGTGCAGGCTAATGAAATTGCCTGCCAGAACGGGATCGCCAACTACCGCTTTGTGATCGAAGACACCGGTATCGGCATCGGAGAGGACTTCAAGGAACACATTTTTGAACCTTTTACCCAGGAACATCAAACTGCCCGCACCCAATATAACGGTGTTGGGCTTGGTATGTCCATCGTAAAGAAGTTGGTAGATCAACTGAAAGGAACTGTTACGGTAACCAGTCAGGTCGGCAAGGGCAGTGTAGTCCAGATCGACCTACCCATTAGAATTGATGAAATATGGCATGAGCCACCAGTGACCGAAGAACAAAATGTACCGGACAATATCGCCGGCATGTGCGTTCTTCTGGTAGAAGATAATGAGATCAACTGTGAGATCATACAGTACATTCTTAAGGATGCAGGTGCAAAGGTCATGACTGCCCACAACGGAAAGGCCGCTGTAGATGCATTTACGGCCTCTGCTCCGGGAACTTTTGACTGTATCCTCATGGATCTGATGATGCCGATCATGAGCGGTTATGAGGCTGCCCGGGTGATCCGCAGTCTGAACCGAACGGATGCAGAAAGCGTACCCATCATAGCACTTTCGGCAAACGCATTTGAAGAGGATGTGGCACTGGCAAAGGATGCCGGCATGAATGAGCATCTGGCAAAACCGGTAGACATCCCCCGGATGCTCAGAGTCATGAAGCGGCTTTGTGCTCAGTGACCTCTGTCATCCGACTCATTATCCACGGGAAAAAGTATATAAAATGGAGGAAATTGACGTATACATGAAAAATATGGCTCTGCCACGTTCTTTAAAAATCAGTATAGCAATGATCATTTGCATCAATATTTTCGTGTTTTCGTATCTTGGACTGTCCATTAACAATATGAGCGAAGGCACGATCGAAGATATAGGCACCACCTATATGGCCGGCATGAATGAACAGGTATCCCTGCATTTCGCAACGATCATCGACCTGCGCCTGACGATGGCACAGTCCATCGCGCACATTGCAGTCGATGAGGAAACTTCCAGTTACGGTTCAAGAGCCGAGATAGAATATGGCGCAAAAGCGAGACATTTTCTATGTGCCGCCCTGTATTCATCCGATGGCCAGATTGAGATGATCTACGGCGATCCCGTAAAGCTTAATCACCCCGAAACTTTTCTGGAAAGCCTGCAAAACGGAGATCGCAAAACAGCCTCCGGTGTTGACGACAGCGGAAACGATGTGATCTTGTTCGGCGTTCCCTGCGAATATCCCATGTCCGACGGGAACACCAGCCTTGCCATGGTAGTCGGGCTCTCTTCCCAATACATGGGCGAAGTCCTTTTTCTCGATTCCGACGATTCGCTGATGTATTCCTTTGTGATCCGCAACGACGGCAGCTATGTCGTGCGCAGCGAGGGCGGGATGAATGAGAATTATTTTGACAGGCTTTACAGCATCTTTGAAGGACAAAACGAGGAAGCAGATACTTATATCGCGCAGATGACGGCTGCCATGAATGCCGGTGAAGATTACTCCGTGATACTGCAAAGCGGCGATTCGCGCCGACATCTGTATTGCACCAATCTCCCCTACTGTGAATGGTATCTGGTAACGGTGCTTCCTTTTGACAAATTAGATCATGCTATCCTAAGCATGAGCAGGCATTGGCTATTCATCGTATACGCTGCTTCTTTCACGGTGATCGCTATGCTCCTCTACCTGTTCTTTCAATATTTGAAAATATTCAAAATGCAGGTTGCAGAATTAAAGTGTATGAATGCGGAAATGGCTGCAGCGCAAAAGGCTGCGGAACAGGCACGGCAGGAAGCGGAACAGGCTAATGCGGCAAAACAGGAATTTCTTTCAAGCATGAGCCATGACATACGTACCCCCATGAACGCCATAATCGGTATGACCTCGCTGGCAACGGCCAACATGCACAATCCGGAACAGGTTCAGGAGTACCTGCGCAAGATCGCGCTGTCCAGTAACCATCTTCTGGGATTGATCAATGACGTGCTGGATATCTCCAAGATTGAAAGCGGCAAAATGACACTGAATATAGAGCCTCTGTCATTGCGAGAGACGATGGACAACATTGTCAATATCATCCTGCCCCAGATCAAAGCAAAAGAACAGCAGTTGAAGGCGGCTGCATACGAAATCCTTTCAGAAAATGTTTGCTGCGACGGTGTGCGACTGAATCAGGTACTGATCAACTTATTGGGAAACGCCGTTAAATTCACACCAGAGAACGGTTCTGTCCAAATAACCGTATATCAGGAGGCATTACCGGAGGATACCACTTTCGTCCGTACTCATTTTCTCGTACGCGATACAGGTATCGGTATGTCAGAAGAATATCAGAAGCAAATATTTGACTCTTTCAGCAGGGAAGACAATACCCGCGTACAAAAAACGGAAGGTTCCGGATTGGGAATGGCTATCACCAAGTGTATTGTTGATGCGATGGGCGGACAGATTTCCGTTCATAGCAAGCAGGGAATGGGCAGCGAATTCCATGTCATCCTTGACTTGGCTAAAGTACCGAATCAGAGGCCTACGGCAGCGCTTCCCGCCTGGAACATACTTGTTGTTGACAGTGATGAGAAATTATGCAGCAGTGCAGTTCATTCTTTAGAATCGATCGGGATTCACGCAGACTGGTGCTCCGACGTCGAGCAGGCAATGAAACTGGTCGCAAAGCATCATCATCAAAGTGATGCTTATCGGATACTTCTTCTTAGCCAGGAATCGTCAGACCGAAGTGGTATCGAAGCTGCCCGGCTAATTCGAGCGACCTATGGGGAAGACGGACCGGCTTTACTGCTTACCGCCCTTGATCCGAGCGAGATTGAGGAAGAAGCAAGAAATGCAGGTATTTCAGGATTCATTTCCGGGCCGCTGTTTACGTCCACCTTGGTTGACGCCTTGAAAGTATTTACCGGCAAATCTGCAGACACCGAAAAAGCTTCTGACGACGAGACAGTCGATCTGGAGCTGCAGGGCAAGCATATTTTATTGGCTGAAGATAACGAGCTTAACTGGGAAGTGGCAAAAGGTCTGCTTTCCAGCCTGAATCTGGACCTAGACTGGGTGGAAAACGGTCAGATCTGTGTAGACAAATTCACAAGATCCCCAATCGGATATTATGACGCGATCATCATGGATGTACGGATGCCCGTGATGGACGGTTACGAAGCTACCCGGTCCATTCGGTGCCTGGAACGCGAAGATGCCGCTATTCCCATTATCGCTATGACGGCCGATGCCTTTTCAGAGGATATCCAGAAATGCCTGGATTGCGGCATGAATGATCATTTAGCGAAACCGATCGATATCCAGGATGTGTCCCGCAAACTAAAGAAGTACTTGCATCATTAGGATGCAGCCTGCTCTCCCCTTCCAGTGTAGATGCCCGATCACCGATGGCAGCTCCCTGGAAGGGGAGAGTTTCATATTTCCCTCCATTCCGAAGCGCTTTGCGCTGAGGACGCGAGCAGAATTTCAGATTCTGCTCTGCGATCTCGAGTTTGTGGCTCCGGCACAAACTCGCAGTTGAAAAATCAGCACATCAGTGTGATTTTTCAACCTTTTCTCCATTCCGCCAAAGCCCACATAGCCGCACCTGCCGCCGCCTCTTCCTCAATATCCCGGAATCTGACCGGCAGGCCGAAAAGCCGCTCCACCTCCTGCTGCAGAAGTTTGTTCTTACGGATACCATTTCCGCTGGCAACGATCTCCCTTTTCTCCCGGCGCATCTCCTCCGGCAGCTGCTCATACATCCGGAAAAGTTCCAGCGCCATTCCTGTTACATAAGCTCTGGCCATATTCCCGAGCGTAAAATTTTCAGGTGTCAGTCCCTCAATAGTTCCTCCCGGGGCCGGCCCCTTCCTGCTTCCATAGAGCAAAGGCGCTATCCGCAGATCCGTTGTCGGTACACTAAGTCCCGCTTCCTCCAGTTTCCCATAGACATCCATCTCTTTTCCCGTCACGGCAAATACCGCGCCTTTGACAAACTCTGCCAGCCGCTCATAAGCTTTGCCGCCGTTGACGGAGGCTTGCACGTAAAGGAATCCTTTTGCCGTAAAAGGCCGGATCTCTGCCCCCGTTGTATCGACCAGATTCCTGTGGAACAAAGAAACCTGGGAACCGGTTCCCACATTGACCCCCAGCACCCGCTCAGTCTCTCCTATGGCGGCATAGAAGCTTGTCTGGTTGTCGCCCTGGGCGCAGGTCACCGAAATGCCCTGATAGGTACCCAATATAAACCCATCGGCTCTCACCGGCGGATAATAGGACGTTGCCACGCCGGCTTTCTCCAAAGCTGCCATGTCAAAGCACTTCCTTTTCAAAGAAAAACCTCCCATACTGGCTGCAATGGAAGGACGCATCACCGGCACCTTGACCGAACATAACCGCATGGCTATATAATCACCGATATTAGCAAACCATACCGCATCTTCCGGGATCTGTCCTGTCTGCTGCAGATAGAAATGGGTCACACTCCCGTAACCAGTGTACATCCCACTGCCTGTCCTGTGAGACAGATAGGAAGCGTAAGTCTCTTCCCCGAAAGCCTCATTTCCCGATTCCACCTTCCACGTATAGTAGGGCGATACCGCCCGCCCCTCTTTGTCCACATACAGGATGCCATGCATTTGGCTGGAAATACCGATCACTGCGAGCTTATCTTCGTCGCTGTCATTATTGCCGCCGTTGCCGCTATTACAACTTAACAACAGGTCATCCAGCATCCCTTTTACCGTGGTAAAGATCCTGTCCGGATCCTGCCGAAAAGTGTCCTCCAGAAAATAATTTTTTTCCCGCAACACCTCCTGCAACTGCCCGGTATCCTCTTCATAAACTGCCAGACAGATGCTGGTAGTGCCGATGTCAATGCCGATCCCTCTCATAGATTGTCTCCTCTTTCAAATCTCATCTATAAATTATTGAATATCCTGAACAAAAGGTTCCATATCATCAAATATTACTTCAACAATAATCGTCCAGTTAATTCCGTCATAATTATGAACCAGTCTGTACCTCAACCCTGCAACCATGCTCCGTAGCTGCTCACTTTCAAAATTCGCGTAACTCATCTTCTGAAAGTCAATGCCGGCCACTACATAATCTTCACTCAGAAAACTCGCCAGCGCCTTCAACAGCGTAGTCTTTCCATATTGCCTGGCACGATTTATGGCAAAATACTGCCCAGCATCCACCATTCCTCTTACCAGCCACAGCCGCTCTGTCAGATTGACCATATAATGCAGCCCGGTATACAATTTCCATTTACGTTAAATTGTTTGCCCACAGACTTCCCACGCTCTTTTTTCTTCATTATAGTCGAATCATTACCGCTTTACAAGGAGATCCAATACAAGCGCTACAACTCCGGCACTATTCCCCAATCGTAAGAGGCACGCCCATGCAGATCCTCCCACATGAGCGTGCCTCTTATTACGCTTTCTCTATTCCTTCCTTACAACAGGCCACATTCCTTATGCGTCCTACTTCTTCCTCACGTCATTCTGCAAAAGCCGGTAGAGGGCCGCAGCCGTCGGCACACCTAACAGCATTCCGCCGACCCCCATCACACCGCCGCCGACCGTCACTGCTGCCAGCACCCAGATACCGGGCAGGCCAATGGAGGAACCGACCACCTTCGGATAGATCAGATTACCTTCCAGCTGCTGCAAGACAACCAGGAATACAATAAATACCACGGCTTTGACAGGCGACACCGTAAAGATCATGACTGCGCCCACTACCGCGCCGATATACGCTCCCGCCACCGGGATCAGCGCCGTAAAGCCGACCAGGCAGCCGATCATAGCCGCGTAAGGCAGCCGCAGCAAAAGCATACCGATGATACACAACAACCCAAGGACTACCGCCTCCGTACACTGCCCGACGATGAAGCTATGAAAAGAACCGTCGAAAACATGCAAGACATAGAAGAACTTATCCACCAGCTTAACCGGCAGATATTTCCGGAGCAAACGCGTCATCTGCCCGCCGATCTTCTCCTTCCCCACCAGCAGATAGAGGGCAAAAATGAATCCGACCACCACCGTGACCGTCGTAGAAAAGACAGACGATACGATCCCGGCAGCCGTGATCATCGCGCCGCCGATACCGCTCCACAGGAAAGAGGACAACTTCGTCACCCATTCCTGCCAATCCCCCATATTGTCCATGTCCATTGCAAGAAGCCCGTTCTCACCTTCCAGCCAGGTACTGATCTGCAGATTGTCTTCCAGCCACTGCATACTATCCTGCAAGATTCCCGGCAGTTCCCGGAACAGAAGCTGCATACAGCTTAAAAGCTCCGGAACGATCATCCGGATCACCAGAAACACCACCAGGACAATACTGATCAGCGCCAGCACCAGGCTGACCGGTCGACGCAGTCTCTGCATGGCGAAAATGCCGTTCTTCAACAAACGCTTTTGCGTTTTACTATTCTTTGTTTCCTTTCCCCTTTGCTCCCCTTTAACCTCCGGACTTTGCGAATTACTCCGGACATTCTGAGATTCCGGTTTTCCTGCCTGTTGGCTTCCCGGAGCTTCCTGCTCCTCCTGCCCGCTCCGGCTTCCCCGGTCGAACTTCCGCAGCCCCTTTTCAATGAAGCTCATGGGAATATTCACGATATAAGCAATAATGCATCCCAGAAACAAAGGCATCGCAGCCCCCAGCGCAATCCCCGCCACACTGGTAAAAGCTATCCAGTAATGGATCATCAGATAAAGGACCATCACCGTGACACCGGCCCGCAGGCAGCTCTTCCATTTCAATTCCATATCTGTAGTGTACCCCTTTCTTAGTGTACAGATCTTACCTACAAGCGCAAACCTGCAAGTCAAAGCATCCGCTATTTCCTCTTCTACTGCCCGCCCCTATCCTATGTAGTAAATGATCGTCAGTTCACGGAAGCGGAAAAGTGTTCAATCTCCTGCTCCAGCGTACCGCTCACGCCGCGACAGACATTTACAGCATTCTGCACCTCGTTCATCTTATCCACCAGACTGGAGGCATTCTCCGCCGAGATATCCACCGCCGCCGAGCCTTCCCCAACGGCATTGGTAATACTTTCCACTGAATCAACAATCGCCGCCATACTGTCATTCAAACTCTTGGAGCTGGTAGAGAAATTGTGCAAAATAGAATAGAACTCTTCCATATTCGACACATACTCATCCATCGCAGTCTCAAACTGATCATAATCCTTCAGCACATACCGATTGATATACTCCAGTGCCGCAGAAGTGTTTTCGGCCATTTCCTGGACCATATCGATCACTTCCTCGTTGATGTGCTGAATATTCTTAGCTGTCTCCTGGCTGTTGTTGGCCAGCGAATTGATCTCACCGGCCACTACGGCGAATCCCCGTCCCGCTTCTCCGGCTCTGGCCGCCTCAATAGAAGCATTCAGCGATAACAGCGTAGTCTCGTTTGCAATATTCATGATAGTCTCCGACAGAGCATTGATCTTGGAAACCTTCTCACTGTTCTTGATCGAACAGTTTAACAACTCGGTAATCTCGCCCACCTTCTGAACCGTGAAGCCCTTCACCTTGACAATATGCTGTTTCATAGCCCGCGCATCGTCGGATACTCCGACAGCCTTCTGCGACCCTTGATCCGCCTCCTGCCAGAGAATATCTACCTGCTCCTTGACGCCCCCGATCGTATTCTGAATGCCTTCTGAAGTGTTGGCAACGGCTTCCATATTGGCCGCCAGTTCCTCCATGGCGGCAGAAGACTCTGTAATGTTGGTATTGGCATTCTCTACCATCGTAACGATCTGAGCGTTGGAGCGGGCCAGTGTCTTCGTACTTACCGACACCTTGTCTATGATATTCTGCAACGTCTCCAGAAACTCGTTCACACCATCGACCAAAAGCCGCAGTTCGCTTCGCGTGCTGGTCGTGATCCGAGCATGCAGATCACCGTTGTTCTTGTCGATCTCGTCAATCATCTGATGCAGTTCCTGCGATGACCTCCTGATCGGACGTATCACATTGTGCTGGAACAGTGCCTGATTGATGCCGATGACCACGATCATCAACACTGCTCCCAAGATGCTCGTACTGATGGTACGGTCATACATATCCGTCTGCTCCTGGCGCAGGGTCACTATCGACTGCTCGAAATAGGCATTGGCCAGTTCCAGATTACTGTCGAACTTCTCGTCCTCTGCTTCAAGGGCATCAATCTCTTCGATGACAGCCTCCGTACTTTTGCCTGCGGAAGACAGAAGCGACTTCTTGGCATTCTCCGTATAGGCCCTCAATCCACTCTCCATATCCGTGATATTGACATCACTGTTATCTTCCAGATAGACCTGTACCTGCCCGATATCCGCAAGCAGCTGGGTATAACGCTTATCGATATTCTCCAGCAGATGTTCCCGTTCCTCTATATCATTGGTTGCCAAATAGGCGTATATATACCGCTGGATCTTCTCATAATCCTTCTTCATATCGCCTCGAAGCACCATAGCGGACAGATAAGTGTCACTGATCTTATTGCACTTCTCGATCGTACTTCGGAAATTATTGATGTTATTTCCGAAGTAAATTCCAAAAACCACGAGCAGTGCCAGATTCATCATACTAAGTTGTGTTGTGATACGGCTCCAGAAAGAGACCTTAGGTGCGTTTTTTTTCATTGTCAGAATTCCTCCAAATCGCTTCTTCCTTTTACAGCATCTTTGATGCACAGATTATTATATCCTAAGAGAAATTCAAAATCAATGCACCATTCAAATCATACACAAAATCTTATCCGCCGCCCCTCCCGGGCCGGAGCACCGCCTGAACCCGTCGGCAATCGCCGCTGCACTTTTCCTGAGAGATTCGTCCAAAAGCGCAGCCTTTACCGCATTCGATATCGCCGCCTCGTCAGTCCGCTTTAACCGGATCCCGGCGCCCAGCTGACTGACTCGCTCCGCCACGCCTTCCTGCTCTTTGGTCTGAGGCAGCATGATAAGCGGTACCCCGAAATACAGGCTCTCGCTCACGCTGTTCATCCCACAATGGGCGAGAAAAACGTCCGCCTTCTGCAACACAGCAATCTGATCCACCTGCGGAAATGCTGCTATCTGCTCCGGCAGATCACCGAAAGCATCGATGGATACCAATCCGCCGACAGACAGGATCACCTGATGCTTTGTTCCGGCAAGCGCGGCGATACACCGCTTGTACAAATGCAGCATATCATTGTTGACCGTTCCCATCGAAATATATATAAGCTTCTCCCGAATCTTTCTGACTTCACCGGACGCCGGACGAATCGACGGCCCCACAAACACATACTTATCCGAAAAGGTATCCGCGCAGGGCTGAAACTCCGGAGAGGTATAATCTGCATCGAGAATGCCATGTCTTTTCCCAGGCGGGCGGCATCCTTCGGCATAAGCTTTTGTTCCATATCATTATCGTCACAGGACACAAAGACTGCCCCGGCCGCCTCTATCTTCTCGCGCATGAAGTTGTAGGAATAGTACCATACCTGGTGGCCGCGAGCTGTCAGCTCGCGCACTACGCCCAGTGTAGGATTCGTGTGCCCATAGGCCGGAATACAGGAAAAACACGATCTTGCCCATATCACTCAACCTTCTTTCCGTCTTCTATCCCGGAGAAGATCCTGGTGATATATTCTCTCTGCATTTCCCTGGGCAATATGGCAATACCTCGCTCTTTGTCGCCCAGCACCAATATTTCATTTCCCGGCTGAAGATCAAACATCTCCCGTGCCTCCTTTGGAATGACGAACTGTCCCTTTTCACCAATCTTGACCATCCAGGCATATTTTCCGTTTAAACAATCCATACTGTTCCCTCCTAATGCAAAAAGTATGATTAATCATACCACCTCGAAAACTTAAAAGCAACCTATCTGGAATTACGAGAAAGCTTATGGTAAGATATATGGTAGAGTAATAGCGCTAAAGTATATTGACGCTGTCAAAAACAGCTATTGACGTGTAACAGGACGGTAAGCAACGAACATGAAGAAGAACACTGAGAAGACAAACGTCATGCGGATACTGGATCAGAAAAAGATTCCCTACAGAACCTACTGCTATGTAGACTCCGGCGTCATCAGCGGAATCGATGTAGCCACTGTTCTGGAACAGGATCCGCGGCAAGTATTTAAGACATTGGTGACGATCGGAAATTCCAATAACCATTATGTATTCCTGCTCCCCGTGCATCGGGAGCTTGATCTGAAAAAGGCCGCCAAAGCGGTCGGGGAAAAGAATGTCAGCATGATCAGGTCAAAAGACCTGCTGCCGCTGACCGGTTACATCCACGGCGGCTGCTCCCCGATCGGCATGAAGAAGCCTTTCAGGACAGTGATCGACGCTTCTGCCGCAGTCTTTGACACGATCATTTTCAGCGCCGGTAAAATAGGGTTTCAGGTGGAGACATCTCTGGAAGAGCTGAAGAAGGTCATACGATTTGAATTGAGCGACTTGGTCATCAACTGAGAACGATATGATACATCCCGAAATGGAGGCACCTATGGCAACAGATATCAGTTTAGAAGAAATCCGCTTTTTTGAGGCGAAGCGGGACGCGTTTCCCTTATATGAAGCCCTGCGGGCAGCGATATTCACCACCTGCGGCCCGGTGGATATTCAAGTGAAGAAGACCCAGATCTCCTTTGTCAACCGTCATCTGTTCGCCGCAGTCTCCTTTACCCCTGTGCGCAAGGCAAAAGAGCGGCCGAATCCCTATATCACTGTTACCTTCGGGCTTTTGCACCAAGTCGGATCCCCGCGGATCGATGCGGCCGTTGAGGCATATCCGCACAGATTTACACATCATCTGATCATCGGCAGCACTGACGAAATCGACGACGAACTGTTGCATTGGCTGAAGGAGGCGGCAGATTTTGCTGCCGCAAAACGATGAACGGCGGCGCATTTCTTTCTCTGAAAGCTAAAGTTCGCTCGCAAAAATAACACCACAATTTGAAAGAAAGGCTGCATCCATGGAATATGAAATCATACGTTTAACTGACAAACCTGAACTGTTGCCAGCCGCTGCCCAATGGTTCCACGAGAAATGGGGCATTCCGCGTGCCGCTTATCTGGGGAGTATGCAGGAGTGCCTTGCGAGAAGCAAACCGGTGCCCCAGTGGTACATGGCGCTGGAACAGGACCAGATCATCGCAGGCATGGGCGTGATCGAGAACGATTTCCACAACAGAAAAGACCTGACACCCAATGTCTGCGCTGTCTACACCGAAGCGGATCGGCGCTGCCTTGGCATTGCGGGCGCTCTGCTCAACTACGTCTGCGCCGATATGAAAGAAAAGGGTATTGACACGCTGTATCTTCTCACCGACCACACATCCTTCTATGAACGCTATGGCTGGGAATACCTCTGTCCGGTGCAAGGGGACGGCGAGCCTGCCCCGTCGAGGATGTATATCCGGAGACAGCCTTGATGTTACCCAATATATACTATAGCAAACGAAATTATTAACATCGTTAACTATAATGGGATCAGTACGTTGACCGCTCCGGCTGTATCACTGCTAAGATATGCAGCCGGATCACGCAAACAACTATACTTTACAGTGAGAAGGAGACCCTGCAAAATGATCGATCTACTGGATAAATGCTATCGCCCCACACTACCGATCGTTTTGATTTTTTCCGTCTTATCAAGATTCGCAGATCCCGATGATCTCAGGAGCAGAATTGCTCCTGTACATTCTCTTCATATAATATAGCTGTTCAGCCTTTGGTTTCCCCATTTAATTTTTTCAATATTTTTCTTGACCTTATACTAACTATATCCCTTATATTAGGCATACGGAGGGACACACTAAAAGTAAAGGAGGTCTTATCCCATGAACATCAATGAACTAGAACGTCTCACCGGCATCACAAAGCAGAACATCCGTTTCTATGAAAAAAAAGAACTGCTTCATCCTGCCAGGAATTCCATAAACAACTATCGGGAATATACGCAGGATGACCTTATGAGACTAAAGGCGATCAAGCTTCTGCGCAAACTGGATCTGTCGCTGGAGGACATCCATCGAATCTTGCAGGAGGAAGCGCCTCTGAACGAAACGCTTGCGCAGCATCTGAAAACACTGCAGAAGAGACAGCAGGAACTGAGCGCCTGCATAGACGTCTGCAAGGATCTGCTGCACAAGACAAAACCCGACATTGCACAGACATCCGCATCGCCGGACATGATCCCACTGACTGCTCGATCCGACGCAGCACAGACAACTGTACAGTCTTACGCAATGCAAGGCGACAGTACACTGCCTTCGCAGCTGTCACTTCTGCATGTGGACGAAACGCTCAGAAAAATAGAAAATATGGAGAAGAATGGAGGAAAGTTTATGTCGATCGTTGAAGATTATAAAAGATTTGCCCAGGCAGAACATTTAAAAGGTTTTTCGTTTAAACCGGATACTATGGTAACAACTCCCGCGGAATTTACGGAAGCACTGCAGCAGTACGCCGAAGAAAACGACTTAAATCTGGTCATCACAAAAGAAAGCATGTATCCCGTTTTCAGAATAGACGGCATGGAATACGAGGCAGAGCGGTTTTTCGACCGGTTTGGGGCAACGATCCGCTGTACCCTGACACATCCGGAAGAACTAGAGACGGAGCTTACGGACATCTCCCCCACCCGCAGGAAAGTCTATAAGTTCCTGCATGGCCCATGGTTTTTCCTGTTGGTACTGTTCCTCATCATGGCCATCAGCCGCCAAAGCTTTAAGTGGGCCTTTCTGGTGCTCGCGATGATCGGACCGTATCTTTGGTGGATGTTCATACGATATCGCAGATGGTAGAACAGTCTCTTGAATCATAACGTCCTCTTCCCTATTTCATGAAATTGGTGTAAAATGCATATAAAACAGCAAATCAATAAATTCATGTCATTTATGCAGGAATATGCAGATCGACATCGAACACGGAAGAGAAGTCTGAATCAAATTCAGCGCTTCGGAATGGGGGTATAATGGACAGACAAAACCTGACTCTGCTCACGGATTTATATGAACTGACCATGATGCAGGGTTACTTTAAGAACAAGGATCGCAACGAGACTGTTATCTTCGACGCCTTCTACCGCAATAACCCCTGTGACGGCGGTTTTGCCATCGCAGCAGGCTTAGAGCTGCTGATCCAGTATATCAAGGAACTGCACTTTAATGAAGACGACATCGCCTATCTTGCAAGCCTGGGCATTTTCAGTAAAGACTTCCTGGATTACCTGCAAGATTTCAAATTCACGGGGGATATCTATGCCATCCCGGAAGGTACGGTAGTCTTCCCCCGCGAGCCCCTGGTGAAAGTCATCGCGCCCATCATGCAGGCACAGCTTGTAGAGACCGCCATCTTAAATATCATCAATCACCAGAGTCTGATCGCCACCAAAGCCGCCCGGGTCTGCTATGCCGCACACGGCGACGGCATCATGGAATTCGGCCTGCGTCGTGCCCAGGGACCGGACGCCGGCACTTACGGGGCCAGGGCGGCAGTCATCGGCGGCTGTATCGGTACCTCCAATGTCCTGTGCGGGCAGCTTTTTGACGTGCCTGTAAAGGGCACCCACGCCCACAGTTGGATCATGAGCTTCCCGGATGAATATACCGCGTTTAAGACTTATGCAGATATGTACCCATCGGCCTGCATTCTTC
Source organism: uncultured Lachnospiraceae bacterium (assembly GCA_947175055.1). Taxonomy (GTDB): domain Bacteria; phylum Bacillota; class Clostridia; order Lachnospirales; family Lachnospiraceae; genus UBA3282. Next base: position 16,777 of record CAMWLJ010000015.1, read on the forward strand.
TGGTGGACACCTACGACACTCTAAAATCCGGTGTTCCTAATGCCATCCGCGTCTTTACTGAGATGCGTAAGGCCGGCATTCCTCTCTCTTTCTACGGCATACGTCTGGACAGCGGCGACCTTGCCTATCTTTCCAAGAAAGCCCGCAAGATGCTGGACGACGCAGGTTTTCCGGATGCGGTCATCTCTGCCTCCAACGACTTGGACGAATTCCTGATCCAGAGTCTGAAAGAGCAAGGTGCAGCCATCACTTCCTGGGGTGTGGGCACCCACCTTATTACCTCCAAGGACTGCCCTTCCTTCGGTGGTGTGTACAAACTGGCCGCCATCATGGGAGCGGACGGCAGATTCATTCCGAAGATCAAGTTGTCCGAGAATTCAGAGAAAGTGACGAATCCCGGGAATAAGACCATTTACCGTGTCTACGAGAAAGAAACCGGTAAGGTGAAAGCAGACCTGATCTGCCTGGTGGAAGAGACTTTTGACGAGAATGAACCCCTGCTTCTTTTTGACCCTAACGAGCCCTGGAAGAAAACGAAATTGCCCGGCGGCAGCTATACTCTGCGTGAGCTTATGATTCCGGTGTTCCAAGGCGGCAAATGCTGCTACACCTCCCCGAAGGTCATGGATATCCGCGCTTACTGTCAGCAGGAGCAGAACACCCTCTGGGATGAAACGCGCAGACTGGTAAATCCGCATAAGGTATACGTCGATCTGTCCAGCAAACTATACGATATCAAGATCGAATTATTGGATCGGATGAATTCATAGCAATACAGCACGATGCCTGACCCTGTTTCATGGGTCAGGCATCGCGTTGCAAGAATTTACTTGAAATGTCCTCCTCCTTGCATTATGATAAACAGTGGATCGTCTCTTGGAATCTCAAGAGCCTGTTTGGAAGAAACGGAGGGAACGCTATATGCTTCGTATTATTACGGATTCAGCAAGTGACTTGCCAAAAAGCTACATTGAACAGCACCATCTGCACGTGATTCCAACCCCTGTCGTGATCGACGATGTGGATTATCTGGACGGCAAGACCATGCAGACAGAAGAATTTTATCAAATATTGGACGATATCAAGCGTGATGTCAAGACCTATCACATCAATCCTGCCATGTTTACCGACGCTTTCCTGCCTTATGCACTGGCCGGAGACAGTGTCATTTATCTTTGCTTTTCTACCGGGATCGCCGGAACCTACAACGCAGCGAACATCGCACTCACCGGTATCCGTGAGGATCATCCCGATTTTGACTTGACCATCATAGACTCCAAGTGTGCCTCCATCGGCTTCGGCCTGCTGGTCAGCAAACTGGTCACCATGCTGGAAAAAGGCGCCGACAAGGAGGAGCTGATCGAAGCCGCCGATTACTATATCTCGCATATTCGCCATGTCTTCACGGTACAGACACTGGCCTACCTGATCAAAGGCGGCCGCCTTACCAAGTTCAAGGGTACCTTAGCAGAAACGCTTGACATGAAGCCTGTTCTGGTCGTAAACGAAAGTGGCGCACTGGCAGTCGTCAAGACTGTGCGCGGCCGCAAGAGATCACTGCGCTTTCTGATCGAGTATGCCAAAGAGAATGGCTATCAACTGGAAAATCAGACCATTGCTCTCTGCCACGGAGAAGATACAGAATCGCTGGAGTTTGTTAAGGCACTGGTGCAGGAGACTTTTCACCCGCAAGATATCCTCATATCCGTAGTGGGCTGTGCCATCGGCGCGCATACCGGGCGCGGTCTTGTTGGCTTCTGTTTCTTTGACGCGGATGACGGTAAATACGGCAAATATTTCACATAACATAACTACCATCTTAACACAGACAGAAGCGCATCATACGCGGCATGGAAATTTGCACCACAAGTCATTATTTCCACCTGTGCGGTTGAATGCTCTAAAGAGCATCCAACCTGACTTATGAATGAGGATATCAACATGGAAGAACAACATCATACCTACACTTATCTGGAGACCAATGGTGAATTCAAGATGCGCGAGTTGGACAAACGCGATCTGGAACAGTTTAACGCACTGCTTCAGTATGCGTTTCAGGTCACCTCTTACGATCTGTTCCAGACCGGATGGGAACAGGACGAGATCAAATACGCGAAACGGCCCATTCTCGAAGAAGCCTACGTGCTGGGCTGGTTTTACCAGGACAGACTGGCATCAATGATCGTTGTCTATTCCATGAAGGTCAACGTCCACGATACGCTCATAGATATGGGCGGTATTACCGGTGTGGCCACCTATCCGGAATATACGGGCCGCGGGCTGATCCATGCATTGATGCGGCACGCGCTGGACTACATACACCGGAACGGAATGCTTCTTTCCTTCCTCTATCCCTACTCGATTCCCTTTTACCGCAAGATGGGATGGGAGATCGTGTCAGACAAACTTTCCTTCACCGTCAAGGACACGCAGCTTCCCAAGATGCGCCCAGTAGATGGCATGGTGGAGCGCGTCAGTCTGGATTCCGAAGATTATCACAATGTGCATTCCTATTTTGCCCTGCAGCGGCACGGTGCACTCATTCGTGATTCCCTTTCCTGGGAAGAATACTGGCGCTGGGACAATGACGACATGATCGCCGCAGTCTATTACAGCAAGGAACATAAGCCCCTGGGCTATGTAGTCTACTATATCGCCAACGAGATCTTTCACATCAAAGAAATGGTCTACCTCAATATTGAAGCCAACTACGGGCTCTGGAACTATATCAGCGCTCACTTTTCCATGATCACGCAGGTGCAGGGCGATAACTATTCCGGCGAACCGATGGCCTATCTGTTCGAGGACAGCGAGATCACGGAGACTATCTCCCCGTACATCATGGCACGGATCATTGATGTCAGAAATTTCCTGGCCGAATATCCTTTCCAGATACAGCCGGAGGAACTGAAGATTCACTTTCTCGTACATGACGAGATGGCTCCCTGGAATGAAGGCGACTATATGCTCTCCTGGCACGACGGCAAGACTGTCTGTGAACAGGTCGAGAATAACCAGTCCATCAATGTGGTGGAACTGTCCGTCAATACCCTGACCGCCATGCTGATGGGATATAAGCGGCCTTCCTATCTCTATGAACATGAGAAGATCAAGACCGAATACTATATGCTGACATGGCTGGAACGCCTGATCCCCGTCGAAAAACCATATTTTTCGGATTATTTTTGATACCCGGATCCGGCTCATTGCCCGCGGGAAGAAACATAATATACCTCACAATATTTTTCCGTAGTAACATGCGTTGTCTCGGAAATCTTTCCATTGCTGTCCATGACTCTGCCTATCTGCGCCTTGCTATCTGTCCCGTTTGCGACATATACCACCAACGACTCCGCCTCTTCTATCCTGTCATCTCTGATCTCATCCACGCTGTCTGCTGCAGCAAAATAAACTTCCGAATATACAAACAACTCATCCGCCACGTCCCAGATACACCATTCCGCCCCCGGCTCATACAGGTAGATCACAGGCGTGTTCTCCTGTTCCCACTCCAGCGCATATTCCAGCTGTTCCCTATCCTCCTGATAAAGGAATACTACCCTGCCTGCCTTTAGTCCTGCCACATCAATGATCAGGCAGATCGCCACTGCTGCCGCAAAGCCATATGTGCCTTTCCCTACTTTCTTCCGTCTGCTGCCCGTTTGCCAGACTGCTCCCGACTGCTTCGCGTCATCCTTATCTCTCACCTTTTCCCGTGACGCATGTCCCCCAAGACAAGTGCTGCCAATCGTCCACAGCGCCTGAAAAAGCAGCAGCACGATCATTCCATAAATCGGCAGCTGATACCGGTTGGAAGTATCCCCCAGCAAAAGCGCCGTCTTAGACACCGTCAGAAAATATCCAAGCACGGCAAAAGACAAGATTACATAGATGACATTGTCTATTCCCTTCCCGGCAGCATCTTTCCTGACTTCCTCCTCCTTGCTCCTCCGAAGACCCTTCTGCCTGTAAACGGTCACTGCCAAGACAAGAAACAACAGCAAAAGTACCGGCAGCATTCTCCCGAAAACAAATTTATCCAGCAATTCATAGAAAAAGTTCAGGCGCTCCAGTGTATTCGACAGATCAAAGAAATTCTCCGTGGCCTGCGCCCCTCTCTGCCCCCGGAACATCTGTCCCAGACAGGACGGATATGTCAGATAAGCCAGCGCAAACGCGACCGCCTGGCTCACACCATATCGTAAGCAGTTCCACAGCTTCCTCTCCCTCCACAACATCCACACGCCAAATGCGACAGCCAGATAAAACAAGAAGATAAAATAGTAATACTGCGTCAAAAATCCCAGATACGTCACCGCCGCCATCGGCACCAGACACCTGAGTACCGGCAAGTTTTTCCATTTCCCGGAAGCCAAATGCTCCGCCGCCTGTACATGCAGGATGGCACACAACAGCACAAACGTCGTCAGCATCTCATACATCCTGATAAAGACCACGCCGCTCATGGCTGCCGGAGATAAGCCATAGAACAGCGTCACAAGCAGCGCCAGTTCCTCCTTCCTGCCACTCACACGATACGCCAGATAAGCCAGCAATGCGATATTGACACCCCACAGCGCCAAGTTTAGCGACAACCCGATCCACTTCGAGAACACCCCCGGTACCAGCGAAGCGAACGTATGGAATACCCAGTAATACATCGGCGGATGCACATCCCAGGATTGCACCAATTTCACCAGACCATACTGGAAACCCTGCCCCGGCAGCACTACAAACTCATTCCGGTAGGTATCCCGTTCCATCCACTGCCCGTCCTCCACATAGAATCCGTTCGTACGCGCCGTAGAATAATACGTGTAATATTCATCCTCATGAAAGCCCTGTTTCTGCACACAGAAATAGAAGGCGGCCGCCATCTGCACCACCCAGATCACCAGAAACATTGCAAGATATTTTCTTCTCTTATTCCCGTTATCCATCATCGCCCACCATACTTCCATGATCCTGCCGCACGAAAATCTCAAATCCATGCGTGGAATGCCCGTTCCCTGTATACCTATGCAGGATGCCGTACGAAGGCATGCACCTGCCGCACCAATCTGGGTGCAGCGGTCAGCGCTAACAGATAAGCTTTATTCTTCACCGTCAAGTACGGACTTTTCACCGTGTCTCTCACATGCCGCCTCAAATACCGCTTCACGCACTGATAGAAATCATTCTTCCTCACCATCTGCGGGATCGGTATGTGCAGGAGATAGTCCAGTCTCTGGAACAAGTTAAACCGTATCGCATACACATGCAGTTCCGGATAAACTCTGTCCACAAGCTCCTGCATACGATCTGCATTGTCCACGATATCCAGAAAGACCCGCGAAAAACTGTCCTTCGTCTTCCTGCGGGTCGTACTCTCCTGCCTACACACTACGTGATAACACTGCTTCGGCAAGATCGTGATGCCCTCTATCTCCTGCAGCATTTCCACCAAAAGCCTGAAATCCTCGTTCAGTACGCCCTCCGGAAACCTGTGTTTCCTAAACAGTTCCCGTCTGACCAGCTTGGTGCAGAACGAGCAGTCTCCCCTGTGCAGCAGCAGTTCCCGCAGAAAATCCTCTGTCCTGCAGAACTGTACCTGCTCCGGTGGAACACATACATCCGGCAGGCGCCGTCCCCGATCGTCCACCTCATCCCGGGAAATCTGCACCACATCTCCCGGCCTGTCATGCATGGCATTCATCATCAGCTCATACATATCCGGCTCAATATGATCGTCGCTGTCCACAAATCCCAGATATGCCCCGGACGCCAGACCGATTCCCATATTCCGCGCCGAAGAAGCGCCGCCGTTCTCTTTATGGTACACACGGATACGCTCGTCTTTCCGCGCAAGCCTCTCACACAGCGCATCCGTTCCGTCCGTAGACCCGTCATCGATCAGCAGGATCTCCAGCGCAGCATATGTCTGCGCGCTGATCGACCTCACACACCGCTCCAGGCAGTCTATTGAATTGTATACTGGCACGATCACACTAATCTTCTCATTCATAGTTTACTGCTTCCATTCACTGTCTGTCTCCAACCTCTGCCTATCCGGCCAAACATTCTGCCTGTCTGCTCAGCCCTTTTCCTGTCCGCTCAAGCCTTCCTCTTGTCCGCCCCAACTTTCTGCCTGTCCGGCCAAACATTCTGCCTGTTCGGCATCATCACCTCGGCCGCACCACCGGCGCCACACTTAAGGGCCCGTCCGCCGCCGGCAGGATCTTCCCGTCAAGCAGCCCTTGTGCAAACCGCAGCAGTTCCTTCGCCGCACTCTCTGCATTCCACACATCTCGGATCGTCTCATAAGCCGCACGCCCCATGCCTTTACGCGTCTCCCAATTTTCAAACAGGTCCAAAACCAGCGCTTCCATCCCTTCATACTTATCCTTCGGATACACTAGTCCGTTCTCTCCGTGTCGGATCAGATAAGGCGCTGCCCCCACCTGCTCATTGACCACCTCCACGCAGCCGCTGTTCATGCCCTCATTGACCACGGCACCCCAGCCTTCCAGGTGATTACTTGTAAAAAGATGAATGTGGCACCGCTCCATCACATCCCGCACCCGCTCCGGCTCCATGTAGCCGTAGAATCGAAAACATTCCGCCAGACCCGCCGCTTCCACATCCTGCCTGATCTGCGCATCCAGCTCTCCGTCTCCCAGCATATGCACGTAAAAAGGATACCCCTTCTTATGCAGCGTTCCTGCCAGCCGCACTACATATTCCGGGTGCTTTAACGGAATAAACCGCCCGGCCCACACAATGTGCAGCCTGCCGTCCTGCGCCTTCATGGACGCAAATTGCTCCTCACTGTAAATCCGCAGCTTTGTAAAGTATCCCCACCGGAACAGCTTGCCCGGATACGCCCCGATCAATCGGAAATCTGACGCCGCATAGGCTCCGGCACACAGCATACATACATTTTGGGTGCGATATTTGATGTGCTCCTGATATTTGGCCAGCAGCCCACGGGGAGAGACTGCCTTCCACTGTCCTTCCCGGTACAGTCGTTCGCTCACCCGCATCGTCACCTTCCTGGAGGCAAGTCTTTCCGCTGCGATGTCTTCCCGCTCCGACCAGCCAAACAGCACCACATCACTTTCCGCGATCTTCTTACGGCACTCGTATTCCGCCTCATACAGGCAGCGCACATAGGGCAGTGTCCGCACATCCACGCCCCATCCCATGGCAACCCTCTCTTCCTCCATGGGCATAGTCTGGATAAAAGTAAAGGCATCCCCCAGCTTATGCCAAAGCGCCTCACACAGAGGGATCTGATGGTGATTGATATAATTCGACACAAACGTAAAGGTCATGAAAGCATCTCCCGATAGATGCGGATCAACCGGTAATAATTCTGCTCCGCATCGTGATTCACCCGCGCGTGTTTCCTGGCATTATCCGAAAAGCGCTCCACAATAGCTTCTTTCGTGAAAATCTCCATGATCCTGTCGGCCAGCGCTTCCACATCTCCCGCCGGATACAGCATACCGTCCCCGCCGTCCGTCAGCAGATTATGTACGCCTCCCACATCCGCCGCCACGCAGGGCACTCCCAGCAGCATCGCCTCCCCCAGTGAATTGGGCGAGTTCTCCAACGCCGAAGGCATCACAAACAGATGGCTTTTCAAGAACTGTGCCTTCATCTCCTCCGCCGAAAGCCGCCCGAGCATCGTCACATGCTCCGCCAACTGCCTCTCCCTGATCAGCCTCCGCAGATATTTTCCATATGCGGACAATTTCATCTTGTCCTGCCACGTATCCGTATCAATGATATTGCTGCCAGCCACATAGACATGCGCCTCCGGGAACTGCTCCAGTACCCTCGGCATAGCCTGCAGAAGATAGTGAAATCCCTTTAACGGATAGTCGCCCTGGCTTAAGAAAATACTGTAAGGCTCGCAAGCCGTCCTTTTCCATCTGTCGCGATAGAAAATGCTGCGCAGCGTCTCATTCAGATAATGATACTCGGCAGACGGATTTAGCTTCGCAGCCTGCGTCCGGTCAAAATCCGTCCTGCCTGCCACATGCCCCACCATTCCCAGGGCCTCCTTCTCATGTTCGCCCCGCTTCTTGAATTTCTTCTGCTGCTGCCGAAGGCTGTCCTGCCTGATCCTGTCACGCAGCGTCACCTGCCGCTGCACCTTCATCGGCAGATCGGCCATGTACTCCTCCGCGATACAGCCACACAACCCCTGCATACTGACCAGCGTCCTCTCCGGACGCCCAAACATCCTGACGCAGGCCAGTGTGTGCGGAAATTCCGTTCCGAAAATATGCACGATATCCGGCTCAAAATCCTGCAGGATACTCCGAAACCGCGCTTCCAGTGTGGCGTCGTAGATTTCCGGCGTATCCAGATTCTCTACAAATCCATAACACCGACAAGACATACTCTCGCCCAGCTGCATATTCCGCTCGAAGTCTCCCATCTCTTCATCCACCGGAAATGCGATCCCCAATTCGATCCGATTCCTTCCCCGCTCCAGAACGACCCGCTCCAACAGCCCGCTCAGCCAGCCTTCTCTGTTGCTGTAGGAGACTCCCAGCTGCCTGGCAATTGTAGGAATCATAATGTTACATATCCACAATACCTTCATCTTTTCCCCTTTTCCGGACATTGCTATGCCCTGCCGTTTTTCCGATATACCTTCCTCTTCACACTCTGGTACAGCCCTGCCAAAGCCGGATTCCCCGCGATCCATGTCCTAAGCGGTGCGAGTGTCAAAAGCATGAGCAGTCGATATCCAAGCACTCTGGCCGTCGGCATATATTTCGCCACGATTTCCTTGTGCTCCAATTTCGATCTTTTCCTGTTCGCTTTTGTCTCCGAGAATCCCCCACCTTCATAGAATGCCACCGTCACGGGCATATATACAGATTCCGCACCGCCCTCATAGCGGCACCAGAGAAAATGCTCATAGTCGGCACGCACCCGGTACTTCGTGTCAAATTTTCTCTTCTTTAACAGATCCGTCGCATAAAAGCAAGCCTGATGACACGGCAGATTCCGGTAACACGCAAAATCGTTGAGTACCGGGTTCGACTGAACCATAGTCCCAGTCATCTGTTCACATATATTCCCATAGAAAATACAGAGCCGTTTCTTCTGCGCATGTCGCAAGCCATCCTGCGGCTGCTTTTCCCCGGTATCGCTGCGTCCCTCGATCTGTGCTCTGACCTTCGCCAACACCTGGTCATCATAAAAGCTGTCCCCACAGTTCAAGAAGAAGATGTACTCACCGCCGGCATATTCCACCGCCTGATTCATGGCGTCATAAATCCCCGTATCCTTCTCCTGCCGGTACACTCTGAGCCGGGGATCAGACTCTCCCGCCTGCTCCAACGCATCCAGGAACTGCGTCGTAGTCTCGTCTGTGGAGATGCCATCCTTAATAACGATCTCGTAGTCCTGTTCCGTCTGCCTGCGGATGCTTTCCACAGTCCGGCGCAATCTCTCTCCCGCATTCAGACAGACTACGATGATGCTGAAAGTCATAAGATACCCCCTTCCCTCTTCGATCGGATACCTTGCCGCATTAATTCACATCCGACAAGATATTGACCATATCATGGAATAAAAATGTCTTATACGGCAAGATCAAAATCCCGTCATTGCCTGCCCTGCTCATATAGATCATAAAATACAGGATAGCCGCAGCCAGCATCCCCACCCGGAACACTCTGCGCCATTTCGCATTTCTGATCTGTCCGAGCAGCATCGGCAGATACAATATGTGGCTGACCGTAAGATAATACCCGATACGGGATATGATCGGCAGGAACGAACAAAACACATATAACACAAGCGCTCCCAAATTTAAGTAGAAATAGAAATGTTCTGCCGCCACATCCTCTTCCGCGATCTCCTCCATCCCACGCCGTTTCTTTTCCCAATACACGATCGCTGCAAACAGGATCACTGCCGTGCAGCGCAGGATATTGATATAACTTGTCCCGCCTTCCAGATATTCCGTGTCCTCATATGTCGGATACAACAGCACGACCAGCTTCAAATACAGATCCTGACAGAATAGAAAAGTCGTGCAAAAAAGCGCTCCTACGGCAAGCTGCCACTTCTTCCACGGCAGTGTTGCAAGAAAATATAAGGGAATCACCACCAGCAGCGACTTATGGAAAGTCGCCCCGAGCAGGATCAATCCCAGAAATCTTCCCCACTGCCTGCGCAGCACAAATTTCATGGAATACAGCGCAAGTGCCAGCGCAAAATAGTACCGCACGGTACTGAACGTCTGGAAATAGTATCCCAGCGCCATAAAGAGAAAGAAGGTAAGCGGAAAGTCCACACTCTGTTCATACATCGCCAACAGGAAGATTCCCACCGTTGCAAATGCATAGACCGCAAATACCAACAAATAATTCTCAAATCCTGACAGCCCATACACAAGCTTCACCAACAGATTGAAGCCGATCTCCGTCGGCACGTAAGCGTCACAGTTGACCAGATGCATGAATTCCACATATTTGGCATAGTCATTGCCCACGTTCAGCCTGCACGCAGACAACGCAAAAAGCAGCAGAAAAACGGCAAACAGACAGATCCTATTGCACATCTGCTGTCTTGTCGTCCTATATGGCTGCGTCACCGGCCTGCAGTTCACCATGCCGGCAAGCAGCGCTGTTACCGCCGCCACCGTAATATACAGAATCATCTACCGCCGTTATCCTTTCCAGGTCCTTCCCTCTTATCCTGCATCGTCCTGTCACTGCCCGAGCCTGTCCCTATCAAACCATCTATGCCGGGCTTGCCAACTTACCTTAAGGACATTGCCGGCCTTCCCTCACTCCGTCCTTCATCCACCGGAATGCCTTCCCAAACGGAACGTCCCTGCACATCTCCTGTTTGTGCACCCACAGGAAACGAAGGGACAACGGCAGTGCCATCCGTCCATACAGATAGTGGTAGAGCACTCCCCTGTCCCGGAAGAATTTCTCATGATACCCGGTAAACCAAGTCGATTCCCGCTCCTTCTCTTCTCCGATGCAGACCGTATGCGAATATATCTTCATGCCGGCTTTCAGGCAATCGCGCAGAAAGAGACTGTCCTCCCCATTGCTGTATCTGGCGCCTCCGCCAAAAAGCAGGGAATAATGCACATTGGCCCGCAACAGTGCCTCATGTCTGGCCGTAATGCTGTATGCCGGATATCGTCCGTAATTCCGATGACCGATCCGATGAATGTCCTTATTCCAGTAAGTGCGTCTGGCCGGCGCTACCTTCACATTGACCAAGATCATATCCGCATCAGGCAGTTCCTCGTATATCCTGCAGATCCGCTCCTGATAGTCCTTGTGTAACACAATATCCTCATCGGAGAACACACAGATATCCGCCGTGGCATGCAGAAGCGCCGTATTGCGGCTGAGACCCACACCTCTCTCCGGCATGGTAAAGACCTGTATCTTATGCCCTGCTTTCTCAAATTCCTCATATCCGTACCGATCGCTCTGGTTCACGATCACGGCATCACTGCAGATGTTCATCCCCTCCGCCAGCAGCACCGCATCCTGCTCCACTGCGGACACCAGCAGCTGTACACTCTTCTTCATCCTAACCTCCATAGTACCTACTTAGAAAGCTTCCATCAGCATTTCCGATCGCGATCCCCACGAGCGGACATTCCCTGACGGCAAGCTGCTCTGTCACGTAGCTCAGATAAACCGCATGTACTTCACCGTACGACACTAAGAGCACCACCCCGTCCGCTGCGCACAGTTCCTGCCATTGTTCTTCTGCCACCGCTTCCTTCTGTCTCAACGGAAGCACGGCTATATCGCCTTTCTGCGCTCTTATATATGCCAGATTCGCTTCATAATCCTTCTCCAGCCGCTCTCCTGCACCGCTGTAACCGATAAACGCCGCATCCGTCACCTGTCTTAGATCGGAAGCCACCATAATACGGTCATCCAGTACATAATAGAGAAGCATCCCCAGCAGCACCAATACTGTCACGAGCACCGCGCCGCCTGCCAGCGCCTGCTTCCATCTCGCATCCGCCACCACAAGCTTCGCACCGGTAGTCTGTATCACCTCGATCTGCTTAAACTCCTTGGCCGTATTGCCCCGGTCCACAAGCGACTGCCCGGCCGCTTGCAGGATCCGGTCACAACTGTCCGCGTCATGTGTCGTAACCGTGATCGTCAAAAGTCTTAAGTCCGAAAGAATCTCCGCCTTGACTGCCGCGGCCACCTCTTCCCGCGTATAGTCTTCCGGCAGATACTGCATGGTCACGTCAAGAATAGGATCCGTAGCCATAAGATCGTTCCACGTGTACCCGTTATATGCCTGATAGACCTCTCCCGTCTCATCCGCCTCGAAATCCAGATAGATCTTGGCCATCGCCTGATACTCCCGCTCCGATTCCGGAATCACACGGGAAGCAGCATAGATCACGCCGCCAAGTGCAGCGCCGGCCACTGCCGTAAGCAGCACAAGCTTGATCTTTCCCATAAAACAAAGTAGTATTTTCTTCATATCCATGCCTGCATCGGCATACCTGATCTCCCGCATATATTCGCCCCCATATCAGCCTGTCCGTCAGCCCTTCTTGGCTGCCGTAACCTGATCACCGTTCACACCTTCCGTACTCTCCGGCTTTATAAGAATCTTCAATGTCAAAAGCATCAGCTTTAGATCCAGCCAGACCGAATACTGCTCTATATAGGTCAGATCCAACTTTAACTTATCATATGGCGTCGTGTTATACTTCCCGTACACCTGGGCATATCCTGCAAGCCCTGCCTTTACCTTCATACGGAATGCGAACTCCGGCATATCTTCCAGATATTGTGCAATGATCTCCGGTCGCTCCGGTCTCGGACCGATGAAAGACATCTCTCCCTTTAAAATATTGATCAGCTGGGGCAGTTCGTCGATCCTGACCGCGCGGATGAATTTACCGATCGGCGTGATACGAGAATCGTTCTTTGCCGCCAGCCGCGCTACTCCATCCTTCTCCGCGTCCACCCGCATGCTTCTGAATTTCATGATAGAAAATTGTTTCTGCCCTATCGTACACCTGACCTGTTTATAGAATACCGGCCCGCCGTCATACAGCTTGATCGCTGCTGCCGTGATCAACATGAAAGGCGAAGTGAACACCAGTAAGAGTACGGAACAGATCAGATCGATCGCTCTCTTGGCGATACGCTGTTCTATCTTAAGCGCATACTCCCTCGTCAGGTAGATCGGCGTGTCAAACAGATGTAGCTGTGTCGCTCCTTTCACCAATACATCTGATATCTTTGGCATCATGTAGACCCGGATCGAACGGCTGTAGCAGTACTTCAGCAGCGTATTTCTCTCCGCCGCCGGAATATCCCACAAGACCACCGCCCCATAGTCCTTCCATATCTCCTTCTTGACTGCTTCGATCCCTTCTGCAATATTGATACTGCCTGCGATCTTATACTTCTCCCTGCGCGATTCAAACTTGGCCACAATATCATTGATCGGCCGCTCCCCATGAATGATCAGCAGCCCTCTGGGCGGAAACACTCTAAAATAGCAGGTATTACAGACAAACACCCACACGGCAGAGAAAACGGCCTGGATCAGCATGACCTCCGCGATCGGCCTGACCTTTACAACCCAGTTCGCCATCAGGGATATCTGGAAATAAGATATCACATTTGCAAACAACAACGAGAAAAATTCCGATATGAATACATCTATGGGCTTCAGATAGCCAATCTTCAATACTCCATAAGTACTGGCAAAGAAAAGCAGCAATACAAAATAGAGTACAATGATAAGGACATGTCCTTTGAAGTAAAACTTGGCATGCCCATGAAATTTCAGATACGGATAATATTCCTGAAACCAGTAATACGCATAGACTGCCGTATGAAAAAGCAATCCGATCAGGGACAGCTGCAATATGATCAATCTCTTTAAAGATTCCATTCTTTTCATTATCATACCTCATCTGTAACAGCAGACCGGCTTCCTGTATAATCCACGCCTCTCCTGTTCTTGCTGTCTGCTGTCACAATCGTCTTTTCGTTGCCCGATAAGCCCACATAACAAAACAGTACGCACTGACAGGTAAGGACAGTCGTTCCTGTCTTCGGTACAAGTTCCAGATGCGCCTTAGCGCCGTTAGTTTATTGGAAGATAACGACCGTGCCGGCCGCCTGTAGACTGCCAGCACCTCATCCAGCCCGTACGCTGTATGGCCTGCCCGCAAGATCTGCCACCAGGTAGCCGTGTCTTCACTCTCCACCACCGGCATTCTGATCAGTTCCGTCGGAATCTGCTCTTGGTCCAGCAAAACGGTCGTCGTAAAGATCACCGTCCGGGATAAAGCCTGCCTGTACCGCAATTCCTGAGGGACATGTACCACCTTACCCACTGGCCTGGCTTCCTCGTCTCCGAACTCATAGGCCGTAAATACGAACCCCGCCTGCCTGCTTCGCATAAACTCCAGTTCTTTCTCTAATTTACGCGGATGCCAGATGTCATCCGCATCCAGGAAGGCGATATACCGGCCTGCAGCGAGATCCAAGCCGGTGTTGCGCGCGCGCGCCGCCCCTTCATTCTTCTCCTTACAGACCAGCCGTACCCTCTGTCCGCCGGCAGCGGCAAACTCTTCCACCGACAGACTCCCCTGCTCGGATCCTTTCATCACGTTCTCCCGGCATAGGGTTCTAGGCTCCCCGCAGTCATCCGCTGAAATATATGGTTCCGACCCGTCCGTCTTCCGGTCCTTCTTCGTTACTGTCAGCACCCTGCGGATTTCCCCGGCGCTGTCGTCCGGCGAACGGTCCTCTATCAGCAGCAGTTCCCAGTCCTGAAAGGTCTGCCGCTGTACCATTGCGATCGTGTCCTTTATATAAGCGGCCGCATTATATACCGGCACGATGATGCTCACCAGTTCTTTCATCAGATATCCTCTTTCACAAGATAAATAGGTCTTTTCTTCACTTCCATATAGGTCTTGGATAAGTATTGCCCCACTATGCCAAGACAAAACAGCTGCACGCCACTGACCAGAAGGATAATACACACCAGCGACGGCCAGCCCGAGGTTGGATCGCCAAAGATCAGTGTTCTCACGATCGTCACAATGATCATCCCAAATGCCAGTACACAAAAGAAAGCACCCAGCACGGCCGCCATCGTAAGCGGCACCGTAGAGAAAGCAGTGATACCTTCCAGCGAATAGACAAAAAGCTTCCAGAAGGACCACTTTGTCTCCCCCTTCTTACGCTCTATATTTTCGTATTCCAGCCACTTTGTCTCGTAACCCACCCAGCCGAAGATCCCTTTGGTGAACCGATTATACTCCGTCATCGCCAGGATGGCATCCACCACCTGTCTGGTCATGAGTCGGTAATCCCTGGCACCATCCACGATCTCCGTCCTGGAGATCTTATTCATGATCCGATAGAACATTCTTGCGAAAAACGACCGAATCGGCGGTTCTCCTTTTCTTGTGACACGCCGCGTTGCCACGGAATCATACCCTTGTTCAATATAACTGTACATTTCCGGCAAAAGCGAGGGCGGATCCTGCAGATCGGCATCCATCATGACTGCCATATCTCCCTTTGCTCTCTGCAATCCTGCATAAATTGCCGCTTCCTTTCCAAAATTCCGTGAAAAAGATAACAGATGTACTCTGGCATCCTCCTCGTGCAGTCTCTTGACCTCCGCCACTGTCTTATCTTTGGATCCGTCGTCCACGTAAATGATCTCTATCTCAATCTCTTTCTCCTGAAAAAAAGAAGCGTTCCTGAGCAATTCATCATAAAAGTCTCTCACATTCTCTTCTTCATTATAGCAAGGAACGATCACACTGAGTAATTTCATCTGCAATAACATACCTTTCTTTTACATAAAATAACAAACCATTATAATTCTATCATAATTCAACAAAAAAAGGAAGAGACAGGTCTCTTCCTAATTCCCAATACCATTTCGTCAGATCAATTCATATTCCAGCCGTATATGATCCGCCACCGCTGCAATATATTCGCTGTTCGTCGGTCTGCTGTATTCTTCCGAATTGTTGTAGCCAAATAATTCTTCAAACAGATCCCCATTACCTCTTTCCCAAGACACTTCGATTGCATTTCGGATCGCACGTTCAATCTTTTGGTCGGTTGTCTTATGCTTTTTCGCCAGATCCGGATACAATAACTTGGTAACACTGCCTACTAATTCCATGTCCTCCGCACACATTTCAACCGCACTTCTTAAGTATTGGTATCCTCTCAGATGTGCCGGAATTCCCAGTTCCAACATGAAATCGGAGATAGCCTGCTCCAATACATGCCTGGTCACTGTCTTTTCCTCTATCATTGCCCTTCATACTCCTTTGCGAATCGAACCAAATTGTTAGTGTAGTTTCTTTATTTAACTACATAATAGCAAACTAACGACTCGCTGTAAATAGTAAGGCATCGCCTATAATCGGGCCGATTCTACATTCTCCTTGAACCATTCATATGCAAGCTGCACACCCTCTTCCAATTCCACCTTATGATGCCATCCCAAGCCTTGCAGCTTAGACACATCCGTCAGTTTACGCGGCGTACCATCCGGCATCTCCCTATTCCACAGGATTTCACCATCGTACCCCACTACGCGCTGTACCGTCTCGGCCAGTTCTCTGATCGTGACCTCTTTGCCCGTGCCGATATTCACGTGTTCCTCCCCACTGTAATTTTCCAGCAGGAAGACACAGGCATCCGCCATATCATCCACATACAGGAACTCCCTTAAGGGCGTCCCTGTGCCCCAAAGTTCTACGTGCGCCTCTTTGTTGACTTTGGCCTCATGGAACTTACGGATCATTGCAGGCATAACATGGGATCCCTGCAAGTCATAGTTATCATGCGGCCCGTAGAGGTTCGTAGGCATACAGCTGATAAAATCATCCCCGTACTGCCTCTTGAAGAACTTACACATTTCAAGCCCCGCAATCTTGGCGATCGCATATGCCTCATTGGTTTCCTCCAGCGGCCCGGTCAGAAGCGCGCTCTCCGGAATCGGCTGCGGCGCCATCTTCGGATAGATACAGGTACTGCCCAAAAACAGTAGTTTCTTCACATGATAGTCATGACAGCATTTGACCACATTGCACTGAATCTGCAGATTCTCATAAGCAAATTCCGCCGGCGCAGTATTATTGGCATTGATCCCGCCGACTTTCGCCGCCGCCAGTACAACTATATCCGGTTTCTCCGCCTCAAAGAACTCCCTTACTGCCTGCTGACTCGTAAGGTCCAGCTCCCTGTGTGTCCTGCCGATGATATTAGCATATCCTTTCTTCTCAAGATTTCTCACGATCGCGCTGCCCACAAGTCCCCTGTGGCCAGCTATATATATTTTGTCTGTCTTATTCATGGTCTATAGTCTCCTCCTTAATGCGGGTTGTACCAGCCTCAACACTTCGTCTCGAACCCCTCTTAGTACCTTACTCACTGCTCTTTATCTATGGCGGAAAATCCGTCTTCGATATCAGCTCCGAGAAATTCTATTTCCGCTCTGACCGGTGCAGAGGGAAAGGCCCCATACCCGACCTGATCTCCGTTCACCGGATAATAAAACACGACGTCTTCTATCAAATACGAATCCGTCTCATACGCATCGTAATCTTTCTGCACCAGCCAGTATGCATCCTCATAAGACGAGACGATCTCCCGGCCGAGCGCCAGACATTTATAGCCCAACAACAGAACCACCGCCGCCATACCGCCCAGCCTGACTGCCTCTTTCATGCCTCTGTCGCGCTCCTGTCTTCTCCCGGATACGATCCCATCATAGATCCCTCCGAAGATGACCGCCGTTGTCAAATATACATAGACACAGCCATAACGGATCAAAGGAGAAGTGCCAAGCCAGAATATAAAAGATGCTGCCATCGTGGTCTGCACCAGTACAAGCCCCCATCTTCTGCGCCAGAGTCCAAAGACCATGCCGACGGCATACCCGATCAAAACAAGAACCGCCGCTGCCGCCGCTGCCACCAGCACTTTATCACTCCCCGGCAGGGCCCGGAACCAATCCGGCAGCCACTCTCTCAACGAAATCTCATACCGCGTCACATCCGAATATCCTCTGCCCCAGACCTGGATCTCCCTCGCATCATAATCCGCCACACCTTTCGGTATCTTCCATCTTACGTCGAACAGATCGATCTGCGTGAACGGATAGACCAGCCAGCCCGACAGTACTATATTCCGGATAAAGAACGGAAGCGCCGTCACAATGCCGAGGGCCAGGTACAGCCCCGTCTCCTTCCAGCGCTTTCCTTTCAGCAGCCGGTATACCGGATAAATCACCAGCAAGAGGATCAATGCTGCCGAAAGCTTCACCGTCATCAGGAATACTCCCATCACGCAGAGCATCCCGTAAGGAAAAATCATCTCTGCACGGGTATTCTCTTCCTCTTCCAGTAGCTCCAACCATCGTATCACGATATAGAAAGCCAGCAATACCATAAAATAATCGGATGCAGGGGATATCATCTCGTCAAAAATGTTCACCAGATAATAGATGCCCATCACTCTTGCAAAGTCGCTTGTCCGCAAGATGCCCTTTTGCAGCCGCCCTATGATCTCCAGACAGATCTTCGCCACCAGAAATGCCAGCCAGCCGGCTGTGCAGTGATAGGACCGCCCGCCCAATGCTGCCATGCTGTACAGCGCCGAAAGAGCAAAAGAGGCGCTGTTATAAGCCAGTCTGCAGTGAAGATTGCCAAGTCCTTTCACCGCACCGTATTCTTCCAGCCACCTGATGCTCTGCGCATGATACAGACCGGTATCGTAGTGGATCATGCCCCTTGAAGTCCCATATGCAAACAAGCAGAAGAGAAGCAGTACCGCGGCACTGCTGCCTTTGTTCTCCCATATGCCGCACCACGTCTTAGACAGGCTTATGCAAAGCTTCCGCCTGCTGCCCCACAGAATGCCCAGACAAACTGCCACAAGCAGCAGGTTCGCCGTCAGTCCCACACCGCCAAACAAACTGAAGAACTGTGCATATACAGTCACTGCCGCCAGCCCGCAGAACAGATAGGTATCCGCATGCCTGACCCGGTAAGGTACAAATCGGGTCAGACCCTCCAGGATACCGTAGCCTATAAGGAAAGTTGTAAGAAATAGATAGATCCATATTCCTGTCACTATCAGCATAACTCTATGCCTTTCACTCTCTGTTCCTGTACTCCTCACAGGTCAAACCTGCAGTCTCCTTCAGATCGGCCTCCATCATCATTGCCACAAGGCCTTTAAAGTCCACATCCCGTTTCCATCCCAACTCTCGCTCCGCCTTCTGGCAATTCCCCCATAGGAACTCAACCTCGGCAGGACGGTAGAACTCCGGATTCACATCCACTAACAGTCTGCCGCTCGCCGCATCGTATCCCTTCTCATTGACGCCGGTACCTTCCCAGCGAATCTCAATTCCCAGCTCGCCAAAAGCCGCTTCTACAAATTCCCTTACCGTATGGGTCTCATTGGTAGCCAACACATAATCGTCGGCTTTGTCCTGCTGCAGCATCAGCCACATGCCTTTCACGTAATCTCCCGCAAATCCCCAGTCTCTCTTGGCATTCATATTGCCCAGCGATAATTTCTCCTGTTTACCGGCAATGATATTCGCGATCGCCAGCGTGATCTTCCTCGTAACGAAATTCTCGCCCCGCCTGGGAGATTCATGGTTAAAAAGAATACCGTTGCATGCATACATATTATAGGATTCCCTGTAATTTACAGTGATCCAATATGAGTAGAGCTTGGCCGCACCGTAAGGGCTCTTCGGATAAAAAGGCGTTTGCTCACTCTGCGGAGCCGTCTCCGGAATACCGCCGAACAGTTCGGAAGTCGATGCCTGATAGAATCTGCAGTTTCCGCCATTCACCCGGATCGCCTCTAACAGCTTCAAAGTACTTACCCCGGTAGCTTCCGCCGTGTACTCCGGCACGTCAAAGGATATCCCCACATGAGACTGGGCCGCCAGATTGTACACCTCCGTAGGCCGGATCTCCGCGATCAGCCTCATCAAATTGCTGGAATCCGTAGTGTCTGCAAAATGTAGAAAAAATTTTATTTTGTAGTAATCCGAATTGATCAAATGGTCGATCCTGGCTGTATTGGAAATACTGTGCCTGCGGATCAGACCATGGACCTCATATCCCTTCTCCAACAAAATTTCTGCCAGATAAGAACCATCCTGTCCTGTAATTCCTGTGATCAATGCTATTCTTTGCATGCTTTCTCCCTTTCTTCTGTCTCATCAATTCCTGCCGGCCACCGTTATGCGATGCCCGGACAGCCTTATTCTCTCATATAATCGCAATCCTGTAAAGAATATCCCCTTACATCTTCCCGATATACGCCGCGATGGCATCGTGCCAGTCCGCAAACATGAAATCCGTAGTCATCTTAAGCATATAATTCTCCAGGATAGAGTAAGCCGGACGTTTTGCAGCAGCTGCATACTCTTCCGAAGTGATAGCTTCCACTATCGTATTCTTTCCTGCCAGCCTGAAGATCTCTTCTGTAAACTGCGCCCAGCTACAATCGCCCTCACATGTGCCGTGGAACAACCCGTAGTTCTCGGTAGGAAGCAGATACGCGATAGCCTTAGCCAATTCATCGGCACTGGTCGGAGAACCGACCTGGTCCATGACAACCCGCACCTTATCATTCGTCTCGGACAGACGCAGCATCGTCTTCACAAAATTCTTACCGTCACCATACAGCCACGCCGTGCGCACAATAAAATGTCTGTCAGAGAATTCCCTGACAAAATCCTCTCCCGCCAGCTTCGTCCGTCCATAAGCTCCCTGCGGGCCCGTTGGATCCGTCTCACGATATGGTCTGGTGCCGTTTCCGTCAAAAACATAGTCCGTGGAGACATGCATCATCTTCGCCCCCGTCTCTGTCGCTGCAATACTTAAATTCCTCGGCCCGATAGCATTGATCCGAAACGCAAGATCTTCCTCCTTCTCACAGGCATCCACTGCCGTATATGCCGCACAGTTGATGATCGCATACGGCTTCACTTCCCGAACAAATGCCATCACTTTATCAATATTGGTAATATCCAATTCTCCTACATCCGTATTGATCAGTTCATACTCCCCGCTGTCTGCATACTGTAGATTCACGGCGCGGCCTAACTGTCCGTTGGCCCCTGTTATCATCACTCTCTTCTTATTCACAGCCATACTCCTTTCCAAACACATCTTCCCTTCTGTTCCGACTGTCCCACAGTCGATCCGTACTAAAAGCCTGTTCTTTACAATATCATTATCATACAACCTCCCATGGAATTATGCAATTATTAATATGTTTCTCATTTTTTCTTCGTAACAGTTCAGCCATGAAATAATCTGCGGACTGTGTGTGGGTGCTTGCACACAAAACACTGACGGCAGATTATTTTATGAGCAGGGCGCCCTCAGATGAATCCCGCCATTCTGAAGCGAGTCACACTAGACATACTCACAAACTTTTTGTAATAAGCTTGTAACATTTTGTGGACTTTTTCACCTTTTTTCTAGTGACTCTCCTTTTTGCTTATGATATACTAAGAATAATTGGGTTATTCCCGAAATAGAGCAAAGGAGAGGATTAAGAATGAAAAGATTACAAGTGCTTTTTCTTGTAGCCTTATCTTCTACTCTTTTATTATTTGGTTGTGGAAAAGAAGAGGATGTTACCGGACCGGTCGTCGAACAGGTCATAGATGACATCGACGAACCAGAAGATATAGAAGAGGAAGAAGAGACGGATACAGAGACCGTCGACACGGACGATGATGTTCCTCCGGAAGAAGGAATGGTTCGCAGTCGTATTACAAATGAATGGGTGACCGAAGAGGTTGACAATACAAGGCCGATCACAGTGATGGTACCCAATACCAAGACAGCGTCTCAGTATGGACTTTCCAGCGCAGATGTTCTCTATGAGTGTAATGTAGAAGGCAGTATCACACGACTGATGGCATTGTTTCAGGATTGGAACGATTTTGACCGGATCGGCAATGTAAGAAGCTGCCGTGACTATTACGTATACTGGTCCTTTGAGTGGGATGCATTCTATATTCATTTCGGCGGTCCTTTCTACATAGACGAAGTTATCAACCGAAGGGATACCGAAGATATCGACGGACTGTCAAGCAGTAATTTCTGGCGTGCAAACGATGCGATCAATGCGACCGACAACGCTTACGTAGACACGCAGGGGATTCTGGCTGATATCGACAAGTTAGGATATGATCTGAGATACCGCAGCGGATACGCCGATGAGAATCACTATCGATTTGCTTCTTCCGGCAATCCTAACACACTGGAACAGTACAGCGATGCGCTCACCGCTAACAAGATAGATATGTCTCCTACCTATCCGGTAACGAACTGCTACTTCGTTTACAACGAAGAGACCGGTATGTATGACAGATTCCAGCATCTTTCTGGAACCAGTGACGGCCCCCATATTGACAAGGCAAACGGTAAACAGTTGTCCTTCAAGAATATTCTGATTCAGAATACTTATTATGAAGTCCGTGATGAGAAAGGCTATCTTGCCTTCCAGTGTATCGACAATACAAGGGATGGCTGGTTCTTTACGAACGGCAAAGGCATACATGTGAATTGGGAGAAGAATTCCGACTATGGCGCTACCAGATACTATGATGACGCCGGTAACGAGATTCAGCTTAACACCGGTAAGACTATGGTATGTATCGTAGAAGACGGCGATTCCTTCCTTGTGGATGATCAGAAGATCAGTTCTTCAAATTAACAGTTAAATAGTACCGGAGAGACCTAATCCGTCTCCCCGGTATTTTTATTGGAAAGTCTACATGATTCCGTTCCGCAACAGTGTGATCATTGTGTTTCAGGAAATTCAAAGAAACTTCCTAATAGACAATGAAAAACCTCGAAAGATTGAAACTCTCGAGGTCTTCTTAGAGGCGCAGACCGGATTTGAACCGGTGAATCAGGGTGTTGCAGACCCACGCCTTACCGCTTGGCTACTGCGCCTAATCTATATTATCAAATATTTCATATTTCCAATGACTCCAACGGGAATCGAACCCGTGTTACCGCCGTGAAAGGGCGATGTCTTAACCGCTTGACCATGGAGCCATCATTTTTCAATTGCCCAACAAGCAATCTCAACAAATGATATGATACCATGTTTCTGCTCACTTGGCAAGATAAAAATGATTATTTATTAAAATTTCTATAACGGTTCAGCCGTGTAATGAATTTACTATTCCAGTGTCTCCTCCTGCAGTCTGTCAAATTCCGCCATACACTCATCCACCGTAGCGCCGTTTAACAGTTCTCTCACGATCAGACAGGTATTTCCCCACTGTTCCAGTTTCATATTCGCGTTTGCGCCCAATACATAGACATTAGACTGTATCCTGTCATTTAACAGTTTCAAAGCCGGTATACATTCTACCTCTACATTCTTGGAAGGTGAGATCACCTTATTGGTTTCCGCATAAACCTGCAGCGCCTCATCGGAAAGCATGACCTCCAATGTTTCCATTGCTTCCTCCGCGTGTTCCGCTTCCGCACCGATACCAAAACCGGTCATGGACATAACCGGCATCCGCCCTCTGTTACTTGGGAATCCGATGACCAGCATGTTAAAATCAGGGTTGCCATAAGCGGTCTCCGTATTTGCTGCCCCCCAGTAAGCCATCACAATAGGCGTTTTCTGTGCCAGAAAATCTGCGCCCTCCCCTTCGATTGCCTCACTCACATAGGCCTTCTTCGCGTCAATATATCCTTTGTCGATCATCTCCTGCAGAAATTCAAAACCAGGGCGCATATAATCGCTGTATTTACTCTTCCCACTGTTCAGAGCCTCAATCTCCGCCTCCGCATTGCCCCCATTATACAGATCCGCATAAGCCTGGGCCAGAACAAAAGTCTCCAGCCACCATCTGTTGGCGCCTACCGGCGTCTCTATCCCATTCTCTTTAAACACGCGACAGCATTCCAGAAACTCTTCCGGCGTCTCCGGCAGTTCCAACTCATACTGGTCAAACATATCTTTATTGATAAACAATCCATAGACCACTATTTCCTGCGGGATCGCTACCAGCCTGCCGTTGACCGTATTCGCTGTCTTCACCACATCTCGCAGATTCTCCGCACTGGAAAGCCCCGACAGATCCATCAGTTTATTTTCCTCACCCAATGTCCGAATGACGTCAGGATTGAGCAGATATATATCATCCATATTGTTGCGTGCCCGGTCAATAGTCACATCATCATAGGTCTTATCCTGGTAATCCTCTGCCGTATAGGTGATATAATCAACCTTCACCCCCAGTTTCTTCTCCGCCATGATGACAGTCTTATCAGACGCGCTCCTCGCAACATTGACAGTATTCGCCTCCGTCTTCTCCATCGGACTGAACAGATTCACGATCCGCTCTTCTGCCTTTTCTTCTGTGATCATAATGTTGTCTGCATCTTTTTTCCCACAAGCTGCCAGCGTCAAAACCGTCACAGTTGCCAGACACAATACCATTGCCCTTGTGAGATTCCTTTTTCTTTTCCCACACATATGCTGTCACCTCATTTTATAACTGTCAGATCATTTTTCCTGTTTCTACTCCATAGTGTTGCCGTTCCTAATGGCCCTTGTGATATCAGTTCTTTCCTGATGCTTTGCGTTTCCAGTGTACTGACTGCATCATCGACTCTGTTATATGCTTGCTTTTGGCGCAGTGACCGGAACATACTGCTGTATGATCTTTTTCAGCAATGCTACATCAATGGGTTTCGACAGGTGCACATTCATACCTGAACGCAACGCTTCCTTCTCGTCTTCCGCAAAAGCATTGGCTGTCATAGCTATGATCGGAATATCACTCGCATCTCTACGCTCCAACGCGCGAATCGCCCTGGTCGCCTCATAACCGTTCATCACCGGCATCTGCACATCCATCAGAATCGCATCAAACTCACCCTCTTCAGAGTTCAGAAATCTCTCCACGGCCAACTGGCCATTTTCAACAATCTCACACTTGGCATCTTCTATTGCCAGAATCTCTCTCAAAATTTCCGCATTGATCTCATTGTCTTCCGCTGCCAGGAAATACATGCCTTCCAGACTTCTGCCAGCCACCTCCTGCTCATCCTGGCCTGACGTTTTGCTATGCCGTATAGCCATCACCTTATCTTTCAGTGCTGATACGAAGAAAGGTTTCTGTAGGATTCCCACATTTTCCATTTGCGTGGTATCCTCTCCGCTGTATTCACTATCTTCCTCATACGCTGCCAAAACCAATATCATCGCCTCAGGAAGGATTTTCCTGAACTTCTCTGACACCTCCACCACATCCAGATTCGGCAGATTTCCATCCAGCAGGAGAATCTGATATCCTTCTTCCCGACAATTCTTTTCATAGATCAGCTGCATGGCATCCGCAACATTCCGTGCCGTGTCAACCATCACATCCATATCTTGCATCAGGCCCTGTATCGTCTCGCCGGCCTGCCCATCACCATCCAGAACCAATATATGCGAAATGCCGCTCTCCTTCCAGAACCTCTTTTCCGCCTGCTCCTCCGGTATCCGAAACTCCAATTCGACTCTGAAAATGCTGCCTTTATTCACTTCGCTAAAAACATCGATGGTTCCGCCCATCAGTTCTATGATGTTCTTCGTGATCGCCATGCCAAGACCTGTACCCTGCACTTTGTTTGTGGTACTGTTCTCCGCCCGTGTAAAAGCGTCAAATATGATCTTCAAATATTCCGGCGTCATGCCGTATCCATCGTCCTCCACCTCAATCCTAATATGCTCGAATTGACTGGAGCGCTGTCCAAGCCCGATGATCCGGAACCAGATATTGCCGCCTTCTGGCGTATATTTCACCGCATTGGACAACAAATTGATCAGCACCTGATTAATCCTCGTCTCATCTCCCAGCAAGTATTCATGTCTGATGCCTGTCACATCCACATTGAATTTCTGATGCCTCGCTCTGGCCATAGGACGTATGATCGCATCCACCGATGACACAAGGTCATTAAGAGTAAACTCTTCCATCGAAAGCACTACCTTACCACTCTCAATCTTGGAAACATCCAGAATATCATTGATCAGACTCAGCAGATGCTGTCCCGACGCCATGATCTTCCTTGTATATTCCCGTACCTTCTCCGGATTCCCTGCATCTCTCTCCAACAACGTTGTGAAACCAAGCACTGCATTCATCGGCGTACGGATATCATGGGACATATTCGACAAAAATGTCGTCTTTGAATTACTTGCGATCTGTGCCGCCTGCAAAGCCTCCGCCAACTGCCTGTTGTAAATCTCTCGTTCCTCTTCCTGCTCTTTACGAATCTTATTCTGCTGTCTCTGGTTGATATAATATATTATGCAGCAGAGGAAAAAAGCGATCAACATCACAGCCACAACAATAAAAATATTATGATTGACAGAAGTTCCTTCCTGCTGAATCGCTTCGATCGGTACATACCCGATCAGATAAATAGTCCCGTTATTCACGGACCACATATAATTGAGCGCACTCTTATTACGAATATCATGTCGGAACATGATATTCCTTCCGTTTCTCACACAAGCTTCCACCTCGGCCAAAAGTGTCTCCTCGTCAATCTCATTCGCCCGGTAGAAGTCCTGTAGATTCAGATGACCTGCATCCCGTTCTCCCATTCCCTTAGGTTTTAAAACAAGACGCTCTGTCTCCGCATCCATGATATACAGCATCGCTTTGTTATTATAAAAAACATTCGGAAGAAAGTCATCGAGAGAGTCATAGACATACTCAACATAGAGGAATGCGATCTCCTCCCCGTTCTTTATGACCGGGCATTTCATGGAATAAGCCCACGTTCCCATATAATTCAGATACGATTGGGAGATTGCCACACCGTCAACCATACCACCGGCAGAAAAGTCCAGCTCCTCCTCCGTAAAGACTTCACCTGTATCAGATATTCCTTCCGTTTCTCCAGCTCGGATCAGCGATACCTTCACCATCGTTCGACTGCCACTGTAGGATGTCAAATGTTCCTCCAAATCCTCCGATGTTGCAATATCTTTCGCCATCAGCTGCTGAAACTCAGCTTCCTTGCTCAACATCGCTTCTATCGTGCATTTGATCAGATTAAGACTTTCACTCAGATTTTGAACTGCTGATGCTGACATTTCCTCAGAAATTCTCCGTGATACAGAGAAAACTACCGCTCCCAAAACTAAAAATACTAAAATAATAGAAAGAAGCAGGGAAACCCCTTTGTCTATCTTTCTTCTACTCTGCTCCTTTTTCATTGCCATTCCCCATTTACAATTACATGATATTGGTACAACTTACCACATCTACTTATTTTATTATATTATCATGAATCGCTACTCGAAACAAGCGCACCTTCACTTTACTCTCTTCAAGTAAGCTCCCCCGCAGGAGGCTGACAGGATATCAAATCTATGGCCTCATAATAGGTATTGACATTGACGGAAAATAAACCTATAATATTGAACAACAATTGAATAGAATGAATGTCTTCAAGGCAGGGTGAAATTCCCGATCGGCGGTAAAGTCCGCGAGCGTGCAAATGCTGATTTGGTGAAAATCCAAAACCGACAGTATAGTCTGGATTAAAGAAGGTGTATTGAATATGTCAGAATTATTCTGATATTATACACTTTTTCTATCTGTCAGATGCTTTGTTGACATTTTTCAATACATCTTAAAATTGTAGCACCTAAAGGCATTCCATTGCTTTCAGGTGTTAATTTTTTAGGAGGTATTTTCAATGAACAGTAAAACGAAGAAACTCACAACAGTAGGTATGCTTTGCGCCATTGCATATGTGGCCACCGCAATTGGACGTATTCAACTTGTACTCTTTTTGAAATACGACCCAAAGGATATTATCATCGCAATTAGCGGATTGATTTTCGGTCCCTTCACCTCATTTTCCGTCGCATTAATTGTTTCTATAGTCGAAATGTTTACTATCAGCGAAAATGGCATTCTTGGTTTCTTGATGAATGTAATTTCAAGTTGTTCCTTTGCGTGTACTGCTTCATTTGTTTTCAAGAAAAAACGCAATCTATCAGGAGTCATTATCGGGCTATTTTGTGGATGGGGGTGTATGGTCTTAGTAATGATGCTTTGGAATTATCTTATCACGCCCATTTATATGGGCTATCCAAGAGCGGCGGTTGTCGAATTACTAATTCCGGTTTTTCTTCCTTTTAACTTGATTAAAGGTGGACTAAATGCAGCGATCACTATGATCTTATACAAACCTATTGTTACAGCTTTAGGACACTCTCATTTATTATAGAAATGAATTTTTTACAACACCTTATTATTTAAAAATATCTGCTGCACGATGGCCAAAAAGTCGTCGTACAGCAGAAAAATCAGCGGAATCGATCCGTGCGCCCCACTCAATCACTTCTATATCTATAGATTCTGATTTAACTGCTTCATAGAAATTTTCTATATAATGAAGAAAAACTGCAAACACTAATGCCTGCAGCTCTTTTCCTCCTCCCCGAGTAGGGCTCGAACCTACAACCCCGCGGTTAACAGCCGCGTGCTCTACCATTGATACGGTTACATACCGTAAAATCTCTTTGCTAAGATATAAAATTGCTTTCAGTTTCCTTTTTGCTTTCAGATTTGCTTTCAGTTTCTTATTTACTTTCAGATTGCTTTCAGTTTTTATAATCCAACCATTCTATAAACAGTTGCAACAGATTGTTTTTGTAAAGAAGAGTGTACTCTGGAAAAAATGCTGACAGGATGTGCACTGCGTGTAAGGACACAGGCCTCTGTGACATGATAGCCTTTTTTGTAAACATTTTTTTGTAGAGGTGCTTTCGGAACCGTCCCTGACGGTTCCAAGGGACTCAGATTTAGAGCCACCCTTTTTAACGACATCACTGTCATCGATATGGACCACCGGTTCATCGGGGACCAATTTTTTCACCTGCCGGAGGTAAGAAACGGCTGCAGATGCAGGAATCCCCTTTTCGAGATGCCTGGATAAGCGGTCAACAGTATTGAATTTTTTGGAAGGCTCGTGAAGCTGGTGGGCAACATCGGTCAGCAGGCAGCTTCCGGAAGCGAGAATGCCGTAAGTGATATCGGCAGCAAATTTCTTTTCCGGTTTGGAAAGGTACCTCGAAATTTTATTTGTAAAAGTTAAAACTTTTCATTTCATTTGGTAAGTATTTGATGTAAAATTAGGCATAAGGAGTCCTCCTGATTTTGTTTAGTATCATTTTGACTTAACACCTTAATTTTACTACAGATCGAGAAAGGATTCCTTATATTTTGGGCATTTTTTGAAAGTTGTTTATTATAGTGTTGATGAAATCGGGAGATTGCAGATAGAACTGCGGAAACTCAAGAACAGTATACTCTCGATATAAATAATCCAAATTAACATATACGCATTTTAGAACTTCTACAACAATTTCATGAAAAATAATCAATGCATAGTACAAACCATTATCGCTTTCCAAGGTAGGTTTAAAAGTACGCAAATCAATATATACTGGCAAATACTTTTAATCATCTCATTCGTTTCGTCATTTCTCATTCATCTAATCATGTATAGTAATCTCTTGTAAATATTACCCTTGTCCTTTTACTTCCAATTATATAACCTCCCAATATCCATATCGTCTTCCTCCCTTA
>CAMWLJ010000016.1 GCA_947175055.1 uncultured Lachnospiraceae bacterium
TTTCACCCGGTTTTTTACTTAAATCAGTACGGTTCGGTTCACCGAAACGCTGGAAGTGCACCACTTCTCTCGCACGCAGGAACTTGATCGGTTCGCAGACGTCCGGGTCATCTTTCACGAGGCGCAGGATGTTGTCATAAGTGGTGCGTGCTTTTTGTTCTGCTGCCATATCCTCCATCAGATCAGTAATGATATCTCCCTTCGACTGGAACTCACAGGCATTGAACGGCACGCCGCCAGCAGCCTGGGGCCAGATGCCAACGGTGTGATCTACATAATAGTTGGCGAATCCGGATTCCTCAATCTCTTCCATGGAAAGATTTTTGGTCAGCTGGTGTACGATAGCGGCCACCATCTCAAGGTGTGCCAGTTCTTCCGTGCCTATATCGGTCAGTACCGCCGCTACCTCTCTGTACGGGCACGCATAACGCTGTGAGAGGTAGCGCATGGATGCGCCCATCTCACCGTCAGGACCGCCGTACTGGCTGATGATTGCCTGCGCCAACATGGCATTGGGCGCTTTGATGTTGACAGGAAACTCAAGTCTTCTTTCATAATTCCACATTAAGCACAGCCTCCTTCCCAGGGCATCGGCAGGGTCGCCCATTTCCAGTCACCGCATTCTGATGTGTCGGCAAGAGCCAGTGTCAGGGGACCGAATTTTTGAGAGTATTCTTTTTTGGCCTGATTCGTCATACGATTATAGTGGTTATAATATTCCATGGCGTTCCGGTCAGTAGGATGGGTGTCCAGATACAGGGCGAGTTCAATGACGACGAAATCCAGAACGCCAATATCATGGAGTAGTTTTTCCTGCTCGTTTGCAAAGTGCATATTCATGGTTTACAGCATCTCCTTCCAGTGAATGGTTTGTCAAGCTCCGGGAAAATGGTTCCGTTGCAGTAACCTTCTTCCAGATTATCGCAGATTCCGTTGAAATGTTGCCAGGGTACATATGCCATCGCAACAGGAAACTTGTCAATATTATCTCGGTACATATAATCTTTCATCAATATCCCTTTCGATTTTATGATGTTTTTATTATATATTATGATATAATGACAGCCGTGTGTTTGCATTTGCGGAATTATCTATATGAGTATGCTGTCGGGGCATAAAGTCATAGAATTAATTATGTGTAAGTACAACGTGGTCTGTGACTATACGTTCCGGCATCCTGCGTATTGAAAAGTGGACACACAATGTTCATACTTTGATTAGAATTACAACACATTTGTCTATTACATTAATAAGAGTGCCGATGAGGCAGTGTTGGATTCCGAGAGTCTATGTAGAATGAAGGGAGGAAGTTCATTTTGATAAAGGTGGAAAATATCAGCAAGAGATACGGAGACCGCACGGTGGTGGATGGGGTGTCTTTTACAGTAGAAGAGGGACAGATTTATGGATTTCTGGGGCCAAACGGTGCAGGAAAATCCACGACCATGAATATTATGACGGGCTACATAGCCGCCAGCGGTGGAACAGTCAGGATAAATGGTTTCGATATCCTGGCAGAGCCGGAGAAAGCCAAGCAGTGTATCGGCTATTTGCCGGAAATACCGCCACTGTATACGGACATGACGGTATATGAATATTTGATGTTTGTGGCTGAACTGAAAAAGGTACCCAAAAAGGAACGGGCCGTTCATGTGGGAGAGATCATGGGTAGAACGCAGTTGGAAGATGTGGCGGGGCGTCTGATCCGAAATCTTTCCAAAGGCTATAAGCAGCGTACCGGGCTTGCTCAGGCGCTGATCGGATATCCGAAGGTGCTGATCCTGGATGAGCCGATGGTAGGACTCGATCCGAAGCAGATTTTGGAGATGCGGGATTTGATCAGAGAGCTTTCCGGGGAGCATACCATTCTCTTGAGTTCTCATATTTTGTCTGAGGTCAGTGCAGTGTGCGACCATATCATGATCTTATCCGGAGGGAAGCTGGTGGCCAGTGGTTCACCGGTGGAGCTGCAGGAAATGATGCAGGGGAAGACCAGTCTGGAGGTGGTAGCTTTCGGCGAAAAGGAACAGGCAGAGGAGATCTTGCAGGGCATTGGGCAGATTACGGCATGGGAGATCGAACCGGCTGAGGAGGCTGGCAGCATCAGGATACAGTTGGATGTGGCGGATTATGAAGATATTCGTAAAGAATTATCTGTGGCGCTGGCAGGCGCCGGTATGCCGATCTTGTCCATGAACCGGCTGGAGCGGTCGTTGGAGGATATCTTCCTGGAACTGACTAAAGATGCAGCGCAGGGAGAAGATGCGTCAGAGCAGGAAGATGGGGATATAGAAGAAAGTGATTCGGCAGAAGACAGAGAGGAGGATGTAGACGATGAAAGCAATCTATAAAAGAGAACTGAGATCCTTTTTTCATTCCTTTGTGGGCTGGCTGTTTCTGGCAGCCACGCTGTTCATGATGGGAATCTACTTTACGGTCTACAATATCATGTCGGGCTATCCCACGATTTCTTACGTATTGCAGAGTATCGTGTTTCTTTTTATCCTGACCATACCGATCCTGACTATGCGTGTTCTGTCGGAGGATCGGAAATATAAGACGGATCAGCTGATTCTCACAGCGCCTATTTCTGTGGGACAGATCGTGCTTGGCAAGTACTTGGCACTGGTGACGGTTCTTGCGATTCTGACGGTGCTTGTCGGTCTTACTCCTCTTGTCCTGATGAGAGCGGGAGAGTTTCAGACAGGGATTTCCTATGTGTCTTTGCTGGGCTTTTTCCTGTATGGCTGTCTGGGACTGGCGATCGGACTGTTTCTGTCATCCCTGACGGAGAGTGTCGTCATCGCGGCGGTGTTGACGTTGATCGTACTGTTTGCCGGGTATATTATGGCAGGGCTTTGCAGTATGGTCTCCAGCGCCGGAACTGGGGTCTTTGCGGAATATTTCGTCAAGGTAATGTACTGTTTTGACATGATCGGGAGATTTGACGCGCTATCCAACGGTTATTTTCAGGTGGAATCGGTGGTTTATTTCGTTACGTTGACTGTTTTTGTCCTGTTCTGTACTGCGCAGTCGATCCAGAAACGGCGGTACAGCGTGTCAGGAAAAGGAATCAGGCTGGGTACCTATAGTGTCATGGGAATCGTTGCGGCAGCCGTGGTCACTGTCCTGATCAATCTTGGTCTTAACTATGTGCCGGATCGGTACATTGCTTTTGACGTGACAGCGAATAAACTGTATACCTTGACAGAAGATACGAAGGAAATGGTAGGTGGGCTTAAAGAGGACGTGACGGTCTATGTGCTGGCAGATGAAGCGGCAAAGGATGAAGACCTGGACAATACGCTGCAACAGATTGAGGGCTTGTCAAAGCATGTGACAGTAAATTATATCGATCCGTTGGCGAATCCGAAATTTTACTATAATTATACACAAGAGGAGCCAACAGGAAACAGTCTGATCGTGGAGGGGCCGAAAGGCAGCGCGGTGATCGACTACAATGATATTTATCAATATGATATGAATTACGCTACTTACCAGTACACGGTGACGGGCTACGACGGGGAGGGACAGATCCTTGCCGCGATCGCCAGGGTGACGACGGAGGATCTGCCCATATTTTATCTGATCATGGGACATGATGAGCTGGCTTTCGAGGAATCATTTTTAAAAACGTTGTTTAAGGAAAATCTTGTTTATGAGAATCTGAACCTGAATACGGTGGATGAGATTCCGGAGGATGCACAGGGTATTATCATCAATGCGCCTGCCAGTGACTATTCAGAGGATGATGTGGCAAAAATCGTGCACTATCTGGATCAGGGCGGCAATGCGTTGATCGCACCTGTTTGGACTGACACTGAAATGAAGAATTTTGCGCAGCTTTTGGAGTATTATGGGGTTACTTTAGTAGACGGCCTGATCATCGAGGAGGACAGGACGCATTATTATCAGGTGCCTTACTGGCTGTTTCCCGATGTGGAAGACACTGCAGTCACGAAACGGATATCCGGCGGTTCTGTCTTTGTTCCTTATGCCAGTGGACTGGAGTATGAAGAGGATGCGGACGATCTGTTCTATACCCCTTTTCTTTGGACCAGTAGCAGTGCGTTTAGTAAACAGGAGATCTTTGACGGAGAGGATTATAGCCGAAGCGCAGATGCCGTCGATGGTCCCTTCGTGATCGGACTCAGTGTAGAGAAGAGCGTCGGTGAAGACGCGATATCCCGGGCGGCATTCGTGTCATCGGAGCAGATCTTCACTTCTTCTGCGGATAAGGTGGTGCCCGGTTACAATATGAAGTTGTTTGGCAGTATCGTAAGCAGTCTGGCAGAACACGAAAGCTCGGTGTCTGTGCCGGTGAAATATTTTGATATCGGCTATCTGACTTTTAGTGCGCGTACGGTCTATGTGGTGGGATTCTTGTCGATCATCGTGCTGCCGCTTAGCTGTCTGATCGTCGGTCTGGTGATATGGCTGCGGAGAAGAAGGTTATAGGCGGACCTCAGGAGAAGCATAAAAGGCAGACGCCGTGTACTGTTTTAGCTAACTGACATTGGTTCAGCAGGGTTGTTGACTTCCTGGTAAGTTTGTGTAAGAATGAAGGTAATGTTACTTACAGTACCTTTTGGGCCGTGAAGAATAACAGAGTAATGTATGCGGGAGATTTTATCCTTGCTTTTTGAAAAGTTGTTTGTTAAAATATTAACATTAAGGCGAACATATTACATGTCATGCCTGTTTGCTGTAAGATTTTTGTTAAATGTGGCTATTTTAAAGGAAGCAGCTGTTTGACTATTCCGGGAGCAAAGGAGAAGTACAGCATACACGGCATAATAGGAAGACTGACAGGGAGGATCGATCATGAGAGGAATTGATACGCAGGTTCGTAAGAACAGACGCCGTATTTTTAAAGAAGTGGCCAATCTGGCTTATCATTCGGAGAATTTGAAGGATGATGTGGAGGCTCTTCCTTATAAGATCGTAGATTACGAAGAGTCAGAATATGAGAATATTTACAGGGAGCGGGCCATCGTGCGTGAACGGATCCGTCTGGCCATGGGGCTTTCGCTGCGGCCGGAGAACCAGCCGGTCCATTTGACTCAGGGATTAGAAGAGAGCAATATTGACGAGAAGTATTACGAGCCGCCGCTGATGCAGGTCATTCCTTCGGCCTGTAATGCCTGCCCGGAGAACCGCTATTATGTGACGGATCATTGTATGGGCTGTGTGGCACATCCCTGTAGGGAAGTCTGTCCGCGAGGCGCCATCTCCATGCAGAACGGCAAGTCGGTCATCGATCCGGAGAAATGTATTAAATGTGGTAAATGCAAGGTGGTCTGCCCTTACGATGCTATTTCCCATCAGGTAAGACCTTGCGCAGGCGCTTGTGGTGTGAATGCGATCAAGAATGATGAGAAGGGAAGGGCGGTCATTGATAATGACCTGTGTGTTTCCTGTGGACAGTGTATGGTGAATTGTCCGTTTGGTGCGATCGCGGATAAGTCCCAGATTTTCCAGTTGATCCGTGCCCTGCAGTCGGGGCATAAGATCGTTGCTCAGGTAGCGCCGGCCTTTGCGGGACAGTTCGGGCCGAACGTGACGCCGGATATGTTGAAGACGGCTTTGAAAGAGTTGGGATTTTATGATGTCTATGAGACGGCGATCGGTGCGGATCTTGGTGCCATCGCGGAGGCGGAGCACTATGCGTCGGAGGTTGCTACGGGCAAATTGCCTTTCAGCTTGACTTCCTGCTGTCCGTCCTGGTCGGTGTTGGCGAAGAAGTTCTTCCCGGAGACGATCGACAAGATTTCCAATGCTTTGACACCGATGGTGGCTACGGCCAGAATCATCAAACAGGATCATCCGGATGCCAAGGTGGTCTTTGTCGGGCCCTGCGCTTCCAAGAAGCTGGAAGCTTCCAGGAGGACGATCCGTTCGGATGTGGACTTCGTCATCACATTTGAGGAGCTGACGGGTATCTTCGAGGCCAAAGGCATTTTGTTGGATGAGATTCAGGCGTTGGATGCCCTGCAGGGAGCGACAGGTGCCGGACGCGGCTACGGTGTAGCTGGCGGTGTGGCGAGCGCGATCGAGGAATGTGTGCGGGAATATTATCCTGACGTGGAAGTCAATATTGAGCATGCCGAGAGTCTGTCCGAGTGTAAGAAAATGTTGATGCTGGCGAAGGCAGGCAAGAAGAACGGCTGTCTGATCGAGGGCATGGCGTGTCCGGGCGGCTGCATTGCGGGCGCGGGTACCAATATCGCCATACCGGCTGCGGCCAAGGCAGTGGGCAGCTTCAAGAATGCAGCGGAGAAGAAGATTCCGGATCAGGCATAGGTATAGATGACAGATTGGTCGTATCGGAACGCGACCGGGAAGCATTTGCAGAAGACAGGAGGTTCCCGGCAAGAGCGATGCGGACAGAAGATGATATGGAGAAAAGAAATGAGTCAGAGAATAAGAACAAGATATGCGCCCAGCCCCACCGGACGTATGCATGTGGGGAATTTGAGAACAGCATTGTATGCGTATTTGATTGCAAAGCATGAGGGCGGAGACTTTATTTTAAGGATAGAAGATACGGATCAGGAACGTTATGTAGAAGGGGCAGTGGATATCATCTA
The DNA here is from genome assembly GCA_947175055.1 of uncultured Lachnospiraceae bacterium. Taxonomy (GTDB): domain Bacteria; phylum Bacillota; class Clostridia; order Lachnospirales; family Lachnospiraceae; genus UBA3282. Next base: position 6,591 of record CAMWLJ010000016.1, read on the forward strand.
CCGCACTCTGGAGAAGACGGGACTGTTACATGACGAGGGGCCGGATAAGGATGGCGGTGTGGGTCCTTATGTACAGAGCGACCGGCAGAAGAAGGGGCTTTATCTGGAATATGCTAAGCAGCTGATCGAGAAGGGGCAGGCTTATTATTGCTTCTGTGATAAGGACAGGCTGGCCACATTGACCAGGACGGTTGCCGGGAAAGAGATCAACGTATATGATAAGCATTGCCTGCATCTTTCCAAAGAAGAAGTGGAAGAGAAGCTTGAGGCAGGTGTTCCGTATGTGATCAGGCAGAATAATCCCACGGAAGGGACAACTACCTTCCACGACGATATTTACGGGGATATCACGGTGGATAACAGTGAGCTGGATGACATGATCCTGATCAAGTCGGACGGTTATCCGACCTACAATTTTGCTAATGTGGTGGATGACCACCTGATGGGGATTACCCATGTGGTAAGAGGGAATGAATACCTATCCTCGTCACCCAAGTACAACCGCCTTTATGAGGCGTTTGGATGGGAAGTGCCGGAATATGTGCATTGTCCGCTGATCACGGATGAAAGCCATCAGAAGCTGTCGAAGCGGTGCGGCCATTCTTCTTATGAAGATCTGATTGAACAGGGATTCTTGTCGGAAGCCGTTGTAAATTTTGTGGCGCTTTTGGGATGGAGTCCGGAGGATAACACGGAGATCTTTACGCTGGAAGAATTGGTGGAGAAGTTTGAGTACCATCATCTGTCCAAGTCACCGGCGGTGTTCGATTATACTAAGTTGAAATGGATGAACGGAGAATATTTAAAGGCTATGGATCCGGAGAAGTTCTACGAAATGGCGGAGCCTTATCTGAAGGATGCGCTGACCCGTGATCTGGATCTGAGAAAGATCGCGGCCATGGTCAAGACAAGGATAGAGATCTTTCCGGATATCAAGGAAATGGTGGATTTCTTTGAGACGCTGCCGGAATATGATGTAGAGATGTATACCCATAAGAAGATGAAGACGAGTATGGAGTCTTCTCTGGAAGTGCTGCAGGAGATTTTGCCGCTTCTGGAAGCGCAGACGGATTATAGCAACGATGCGCTTTATCAGACGCTGTCAGCTTATGTGGCGCAGAAGGGGTGCAAGAATGGTTTCGTTATGTGGCCGGTGCGGACCGCGGTTTCCGGCAAGCAGATGACGCCGGCGGGTGCGACGGAGATCATGGAAGTACTGGGCAAGGAAGAATCTCTGCTCAGGATCCGTAAAGGAATCGAGAAATTACAGAGTGTCTGAGCAGATCATGAATCCGGATCAGGAGAAAGCGATTCTGCACACTGCCGGACCCGCGCAGATCATAGCGGGGCCCGGCAGTGGCAAGACCTTCGTCACCGTTCAGCGTATCTTACATCTCATCACACATCAGGACGTTGATCCCGTCCATATTCTTGTCATCACATTTACGAAAGCAGCAGCTTTGGAAATGCAGGAGCGCTTCTTTCGTCTCATGCAGCCGGAGCGGCCACCGGTAAGGTTCGGCACCTTTCATGCCGTGTTCTATCATATTCTGAAACAGTCAGCCCGTTATCAGGGGTATTCCATCATGACAGAATCAGAGAAAAGGAAGCAGATCCGTCAGATCGTGCGCATGTACACCAGGTTTTCTGGTGTGCAGGAAGAGGATTTGGACGAGCTGGTTTCTCTGGTCAGCGCCTGCAAGACGACGGGCAGTGTAAAGAAAATATCAATACAGGAGATAGGAGAGGAGGATATCCGTTTTGTTGTAAAAGAATACGAGAGCTATCAGCAGGAATTTTGCATGATGGATTTCGATGATATCATGATCCATTGTCATAGACTGCTACGGGAAGACAGTGAACTTCTGGCCTGGTGGCAGGAACGGTTCCGGTATATCCTGGTGGATGAGTTTCAGGATATTTCTCCACTGCAGTATGAGATCGTGCGGATGCTGGCGGCACCGCAGCAGAATCTTTTTATTGTGGGAGATGATGACCAGTCTATCTATGGCTTCCGGGGTGCCAGTCCTGACAGTATGCGGCAGTTTAAGCAAGATTATCCGACTGCGGAGGTCATTGCACTTAACCGGAATTATCGCTGTCACAGACAGATCGTGGCGGCGGCGCTTCAGGTGATCAGGGAGAACCGTAACCGCATCGACAAGCATATCGGCGCCATGCATGAAACCGGGGAGGGATTCCAACTGCGGCAGTATGAGGATGAGGAAAGCCTACAGCGGTCATTCGTCCAGGAACTTTGTGATATGCAAAGGGCCGGCCGGTTGTCATCCTGTGCCGTGATCTGCCGGACGAACTATGACTGTGCCATGTGGGCACAGGTCCTACGGAAGAATGAGATTCCTTTTTCCATGAAGGAGCGGCCCGGTAACCGGTTCCGTCATTTCGTGGTACAGGATATCATGGCTTATTTGGAACTGGCGGCGGAGGCGGATGACTCTGGCGGACTCTGCCGGAAATATTTTCTGCGGATCATGAACCGGCCGGTCAGATATCTAAAAAGGGACAGTGTACCAGATGAGAAAGTACGGGAAGACATACTGTTGGCATATTATCGCAACTCGACGGTCTTACAGGAACGGGCCAGAAAGCTATTTCGGGATCTTCGGTATCTGAAGGGGCGGAAACTGTATCTGCAGATTCATTATATCCGCAATATCATAGGGTACGATGGGTATCTGCGGGAAAAGTACGGTGGGTCAAAAGCGGAGGAACTGATCAGAATTGCAGCTAAGTTTCAGGAATTATCCGAACAGTTTTCGACATTACGGGACATGAAGGAATATATCGCTGACTATGAGGATACGCTAAAGGATATGCAGGAACAGAAAAAGGAGGATGCAGTCAAGCTGCTGACTATGCATGCTTCCAAAGGCTTGGAATTTGACGGTGTCTATCTGCCGGATTGTCAGGAGGGAAAGATGCCTTCCGCCAAGGCGGTGACGCCGGAGGAAATAGAGGAGGAGCGGCGTCTGTTCTACGTGGCCATGACCAGGGCAAGATACAGTTTGTATCTATTGTCCGCCAAAGGAAAAACCGGAAAAGATGCACCTTCCCGGTTTCTGGCATGTCTGTCAGGAAATCTGGCAGTCAGGGACGTGTTATGAATCCGCTTCTTCACCGCCTACCAGTTCGTCAAATTCTGCCGCATCGAGATACTCGTCAAAAGCCTCCGCCACGGCTTCATATTCCTCATCGTCCTCAATGTAATCCAGTACAGGCTCCTCGTTAGGGTCGTCCGGATTCTCACTGTAACGGTAGAACCAGACTTCCCCTTCCGTGTTGTCTCCGCTTTCATCCAGCGGGAGCAGGACGATGTAATCCTTGTTTAGCACGGAGAGGATAGTGATCACCGCACAGGTGACGGTAGTGCCGTCCTCCAGATCCAGATCCACGGTCATTTCCTCAGCGTCATAGCCATTGTCGCTGTCAGGTATATTATTTTTGCTCATAGTGGGTACTTCCTTTCTTTCACAGCGGTAGAGACTGTGAATACTTGCAGTAGTTTATGGTTATTTTACTGAAATTTGGCCGGATATTCAATGGATTTTCTGAAAATAAAACAAGTTTTTGTTTTGGAATCTTATCTTTTGTGATAAAATGATAACATGGCATTTAATTTGTATTATGTCAGCTGTGTGGTGGGGATACAGATATTGGTTTTTCAGGAATGCTCTATCAGCTCAAATAACCATAAACTTACATTTTGGCGGAGGATTTCATGAACAAAGACTTTAAAGTAGGTAAGACACAGATTTATCCTTTAGGCGTGTATTTCCGACATGCAGGGCTGCACGTTGCGGCAGTGCACAGAAGAATACATACGGAAGATTCAGCAGAATTCGGTATCATTCTGTATGACAGAAGACACAGAGGCGGCATCAGGATTCCGTTTCCGGAAGAAAACAGGGTCGGTTCCGTTTATGCTATGATGCTGGAAGGCTATCAGAACAGAGAATTCAGCTATCTTTTTTACTGTGGGAATCGGGTCTGGCAGGATCCTTATTGCAGGAAGATAGAATGTACCACGAAATATGGCGTGCCGAGAAAAGGGCCGGTGCGCTGCATGGTGCCGGATGAACACTACGACTGGGCAGATGACCGTGCACCGGCAGTCCCTTATGAAGATACAGTGCTGTATGCCCTTCATGTACGGGGATTTACGAAGCACAGATCATCCGGCGTAGTGCATAAGGGAACTTATGCAGGGATCATAGAAAAGATCCCATATCTGAAGGGTTTGGGGATCACTTCAATCCTGCTGATGCCGGCTTACGAGTTTGACGAGATTCAAGTACAGGACAACATACAGACACTTCTGACGATGGAACAGGCGGCAGCTTCCTACAGACAGACTGCAAAGCGGCCGACGGGAGGGGATGAGACCGCGCCGGCATCTGCGAAGCGGGAACTCCCTTACAAGATCAATTACTGGGGATACCGCAGGGGCATGTATTACAGCCCCAAGGGCAGTTATGCGTACAGTCAGGATGCGGTGGGCGAATTTAAGGATATGGTGAAGGCGCTGCACCGGGAGGGCATTGAGATATTGATGCAGTTTTACTTCCCGACGGAGGTTGCCCCGGCGGAGATGCTGGATGTACTAAAGTATTGGAAAGTGGAATATCATATAGACGGTTTTCATGTGATGGGAGTGGATCTGCCTATTGGGATGTTTGCCGTGGAGCCGCTATTGTCCGATACGAAGCTGCTGACCGTGCAGCAGTACAGCCCGGTGTCCGCGGAGAAGCCAGCCTCATCCCGCAGTATCGGCTGGCTGAGTGAGGGATTTCAGTATGATATGCGCCGGCTGTTGAAGGGGGATGACAATATGATCAACCAGTTTATCTTCCATGTGCGCAACAACAGACCGGAGACGGGTATTATCAATTATATTGCCAAGTGGGATGGTTTCCGCCTGGCGGACTTGGTATCGTATGACCGGAAGCACAATGAGGACAACGGAGAGGACAACCGGGACGGGACGGATTATAACTGTAGCTGGAACTGCGGCGTGGAGGGCAGGAGCCGACGGAGATCCGTTCTGCATCTGCGCATGAAACAGATGCAGAATGCCATGACACTGGTCTTTCTCTCGCAGGGGACACCGCTTCTCTACAGCGGTGATGAGTTCGGGAATACTCAGAACGGCAACAATAATCCGTACTGTCAGGATAATGATACCGGGTGGATCAAGTGGAACCAGATGGAGAGCGGGAGCGAATTGCTGTCGTATACGAAGATGCTGATCCGGCTGCGCAGAGAGCATCCGATCTTGCACAGTGCCATGCCTCTTAAGGGGATGGATACGTTATCCTGCGGTTATCCGGATATCTCCTTCCACGGTAAGGAAGCCTGGCGGCCGGATACAAGTCCTGCCAGCAGGTCAATGGGAGTCATGTATTGCGGCTATTATGGGGAGATTGACGGTCGAAGAGATGAGGAATTTATCTATTTTGGGGTGAATCTGTACTGGGAATCCCATGTTCTGGGGCTGCCGACGTTACCCAAGGGGAAAGCCTGGAAACAGTTTGCTTCCACGGATATAAGGAAGAGAACGGGTCAGAAGACGGAAGCGGAATGTAAGCCGGATGAACAGTCGGAATGCATGCAAAAGGATCAGCCGGCAGAGCAGGGGAAAGAAGTACTTGAGAAGCAGGAAGAGAATCTGCTGAAGATCACTATTCCGCCGCGGACCATCATGATCTATACGACGCAGGATTGTCCGGTACAGGAACGCCCGCCTAAGCAGCGCCGCAGACGCAGTAAGTCTTCTTTGGAGAAGAGAAGTGAACCTATAGTAACAGAATAAGGATAGCAGAGTCATGATAAGAGCATGGGAGCATTTTAAAACGATAACACTTCATAAACGTCTGGTGATGGAGGGATGCTTTAAGGTCGGGCTGTACTGGCAGGGGATCGTGCACGATCTGTCTAAATTCAGTCCCACCGAGTTCCTTGTGGGCGCCAGATACTGGCAGGGTGACAGAAGCCCCAATAACGCGGAGCGCGAAGAGATGGGATATTCTTCTTCGTGGCTGCACCACAAAGGCCGGAACAAACATCACTATGAATATTGGATCGATTACAGCAGTCGGGGCATAGAGGGCGGTATGGCACCGGCACCGATGCCGAGGCGGTACATTGTGGAGATGTTCATGGACCGGATCGCAGCCTGCAAGGTTTACCATAAAGACGCTTATACCTGCAAGGATCCATTGTTGTATTACCAGTCGTCTCAGACTCCGCCGCCGCTACATCCGAAGACGAAGAAGCTTTTGGAGCTTTTGCTGCATATGTTGGCGGAGAAAGGCGAAGAAGAAACGTTTCGCTATATCAGAGTCAGGGTCTTAAAGTAACCTTCTTACTCCTTTTTGCATAGGATATCATATAAAAAAAGGAGATGAGAATATATGAACTGTAGCATTATACTGTTATTTTTATTATTCTGTGGCCGGAACGGCTGCGGTTGCGGCAGGGACACGAGCTGCGGCTGCGAAGAACCAAGACCTGTACCACCGCCGCCATGTCGCCCGAGAGAACGGGACTGTGAGTGTGGCAGAGAACGCGAATGCGGCAGGGAGCGCGAGCGGGAATGCGGTAGAGAGCGTGAGCGGGAATGCGGCAGAGAACGCGAGCCGGAACGTAATTGTCCGTGCGGGAGCGATTCCCGTTTTGAACCGCGCTTCGAGCCGAGACCGTTTTCCGACGGCTGCGGATGCAATGAGAAATAGAAGTAAGCATAGCTTGTGTGCGAGATTCGTTAAACGGACGCGGATAAGCTGATCAGTATGCACTGCCTTTTCTTTTCGGTTGACGAAAAGAAGGGGCAGTGTTAAACTGTTTCAAAGAAAGTGTAGAAGTATCATAACAGGTGAACGGAGGATGACATGTTAGACGGAAAGAAAGTTTTATTCAGTGGTATGCAGGCAACGGGTAATCTGACACTTGGCAATTATCTGGGTGCGTTAAAGAACTGGGTTACGCTCTGCGATGAGTATATGTGCTTCTATTCGGTGGTAGACCTGCATTCGATCACGGTGCGCCAGGATCCGGCGGAACTGCGGAAAAGAGCACGTAATCTGTTGACCTTGTACATAGCGGCAGGTATCGATCCGGAGAAGAACTGTCTTTATTACCAGTCTCATGTATCCGGCCATGCGGAACTGTCCTGGATCTTGAACTGCTTTACCTATATGGGAGAATTAAACCGCATGACACAGTTCAAGGACAAGGCTTCCAAGCATGCAGATAACATTAATGCCGGACTGTTTACGTATCCGGTGCTGATGGCGGCTGATATCCTGCTGTATCAGGCGGATGTGGTGCCGGTGGGTAAGGACCAGCTGCAGCATCTGGAGATCACGCGGGATATCGCACAGCGCTTCAACGGGATTTACGGCGATGTCTTCACGATTCCCGAACCTTATCTGGGCAGGACAGGCGCCAGCATCAAAAGCCTGCAGGATCCCTCGAAGAAGATGTCCAAGTCCGATGAGAATCTGAATGCCAGCATCTATCTGATGGATGATCCGGATACGATCATCCGTAAGTTCAAGCGGGCCGTGACGGACTCAGAGGCTTGTGTCCGCTATAGCGAGGAACAGCCGGGTATCCGCAATCTGATCGATATCTACTGTGCCTGCACGGGCAAGACACCCCAGGAGACAGAGCAGGAGTTTGCAGGCAGAGGGTACGGAGAGTTTAAGATGGCTGTGGGTGAAGCTGCTGTAGGCGTCTTAAAACCTCTGCAGGATAGATTCCATGACTTGTCCGGTAACAAAGATTACATCGATAAGATCATCAAGGAGAATGCGGAAAAGGCAAATTATTATGCCATGAAGACACTGCGCAAAGTACAGAAAAAAATCGGTTTCCCGGAGAGAATACGATAAACAGAAATAAATGTCTATACAGAAGAAAGTAAGACCATGCCACGGTTACAGGAAGGCATGGTCTTTTCAGTGGGATAGACGGAAACAAAGGGTGCTGTTCCATGGCAAACAGGATATTCAAAAAATCCCGGTATCCTGTGTTGCGCAGGGTCATCCCTGAAATACATCGGTGAAATATCCGGCTGCGGAGACGGGTTCGCCGCCTCTTGACAGGTGGCTCGTATCGCCGATGACTTGTGCCCGGAATTGGGCGATATTGCCGCGGCGTTCTTCTGTTCCCAGGATGGTCACGGAAGTGGGAGCCAGATAGAGACTGTGGAACAATAATGCAGGGGACATGCCAAGCAGATGGCTCATCATCACGCAGGTCACGCCCAAATGGCAGAATAGGACGATCGTGCTGTCTGTCTTGTCGATCTGTTCACGCATCTTATCAGTATGGTTCGGTGTGACGATGTTTGGTGCAGCAGGTTGCTCCCGGACTTCTTGTGCGGAGAGGTTCTCGTTCAGGTAATAATTGTGGAATCTTCGGTAGCCGTAGGTGGCCAGAATATCGTCGAGTCCGTCGCACACTTCGGCGTAAGCGGGGAGCAGTGCAGGATTGGAGCGGTAAAGCTGTGTTTCCTTCCAATCATTCCGGTCATACATCTGGGGAATCTCAGTCCAGTATTCCGGCATGAAATCCCAGGGTACGCCTATCCGGCCAGTGGTGGGATCTTCCACCGGGTAGAAGAACTCCTTCATCCAGTCCTGGGTGATGGCTTCCCGGCCTACCCGTTCAAGCGTGTAGGAAGCGGTCTTCTGCGCGCGGCCAAGGGGAGAACAGTAAAATTGTGTTACCGGCCAGTTCACTGTGCGGTCCGAGAGCAGCTTCGCTTCGCGGATGCCCTTCTCCGTTAACGTGTCATTGACATAGTCAGGATCTCCGTGTCTGATAAAGATGATTTTCATAAAGTTTCCTCCGTAGGTTACGCTTTAGCAAAATTTAATTAGTGTTTTTGTTTATTATAGTATATAATAACATAGATGTATAGAAAATGTGAAGATGTCAGGGTGTTTGGAAACAAGAAAATGTAACGGTTCAGCCCTCATCATTCATAAAAGCGTCTGCTGCGCAGCCGACGCCGCTTTGCGGCTCATATTTTATTTCATATGAGGGCGCTCCGCTCATAAAATACTCTGCAGCCCGTGTTCTGTGTGCAAGCACCCACACAGTCTGCAGAGTACTTTATGGCTGAACTGTTACAGGAAAATGGAGGAGAACTATGTTCGGCGCAAGAAAGCAAGCAAGGGAAGACCTGCATAAATTCGACAGTGGCAAAGGCAAGTCAGTAGCAGGGATCATCGCAGTCATCGCAGTTTTGGTCATTTTGGTGAGCGGATCCTATTATTCTATTCAGGAGGAGGAGCAGGCGGTAGTCTGCACATTTGGTTCGCCGAAGGCTGTCACGACGCCGGGACTTCATTTCAAGATTCCTTTTATACAGACTGTCAATAAGGTGAATACTACGATTCAGGGCTTTTCCATTGGCTATCAAGAAGGCGGGGAAGAAATCGACGCGATGATGATCACATCGGACTATAATTTTATCTATGTGGATTTCTATGCTGAATATAGAGTGACCGATCCGGTCAAAGCCCTCTATGCCTCCCGTAACCCGGAGGAGATCTTGAAGAATATTGCTCAGAACTGTATCAGGACGACGATCGGTTCCTACAGTGTGGACAGTGTTCTGACGACAGGGAAGAATGAGATCCAGTCCAATATTAAGCAGATGATCCTGGATAAGCTGGAAGACTATGATATCGGTATTCAGCTTGTCAATATAACGATCCAGGATGCCACACCGCCTACCGCGGAAGTGGAGAATGCCTTTAAGGAAGTGGAGACGGCCAAGCAGGGGAAAGAGACGGCGCTGAACAATGCGAACAAGTACCGCAACGAACAGATCCCTAATGCGGAGGCGGAGGCGGATAAGATCTTGCAGGATGCGGAAGCCACGAAGCAGGAGAGGATCAATGAGGCTAACGGCCAGGCGGCACGTTTCAACTCTATGTACCAAGAATATGCGAAATATCCTGAGGTAACGAAGAAGAGAATGTTCTACGAGGCCATGGAGAATATCCTGCCGGATGTGAAGGTAGTGATCCAGAGTAAGGATGGCGCTACGAATACGATCTTGCCGCTGGACAGTTTCGTGTCGGAGGAGAATGATTCTTCTACACGGTCATCAGGCAGTATCGGCAACAATGCTGCAGATGCGCAGACAGAAGATCAGACAGAGGAATGATGATCGTATCAGTTTGGAAGGATCAGTGCAATTGCTGTATTGCGTTTAAGGAAAACAGCGATCAGAGAGATGGAGGATATCATGGCTGACTTTAATCAAAATTTTAATACAAACAGTGGGACCGGGGAATATGAGCGGTTCAATTCCGACGGCACGAAGAAAAAGAACAAAGGAGAGAAACGCAGAAAGGGAGCCGGAGCCGGCATCCTGGTGGCGTTTATTGCGGTGGTGGCTTTGATCCTGCTCGGCAGTTCCATGGTGGTGACGAAGCAGAACCAGTTTAAACTGATAAGACAGTTCGGCCGGGTACAGCGCGTGGTGACGGATGCTGGCCTGTCTTTCAGGATTCCTTTTATCGAGTCTGTAGATACGATCCCGAAGGAACTTCTGCTGTATGATCTGCCGTCATCGGATGTCATCACATCCGACAAGAAGACGATGATTGTGGACAGTTATGTGCTCTGGCATGTGACGGATCCGCTGAAGTTCGCGCAGACGCTGAGTTGTTCCGTGAGTAATGCGGAAGGCCGTATCGATGCGATCGTATACAATGCTACCAAGAATACTATCTCCAACATGAAGCAGGACGAAGTGATCCGAAGCCGTGACGGCAAGATGACGATCACGGTGGATCAGGATCCGGAGGAAGTGAAGAACAATGATATGGTCATTTCCGAAGAACATGAGGAAGTGATCGAGATCACTTCTTTGACAGAAGAGATCATGGCCCAGATCAATCATGTGGAAGAACAGTATGGTATTGAGATTTCTGCGGTGGAGGTCAAGAAACTTGACCTGCCCGATGACAATAAACAGGCTGTCTACACCCGTATGATCTCGGAACGTGAGAATATCGCGGCACAGTATACGGCAGAGGGTAAATCCGAGGCGAAGATGATCGAGAATACGACGGATAAGGAAGTGTCTATCATGCTCTCCGATGCGGAGGCGAAGGCAGAAGCGGCTATCGCAGAAGGGGAAGCAGAATATATGCGTATTCTGGCGAATGCCTATTCCGATCCGGCGAAGATGGATTTCTATTCGTTCGTCCGTGCACTTGATGCACTGAAAGAGAGTATGCGCGGGGATAATAAGACTATTATCCTGTCTGATGATTCACCGATCGCGCAGATCTTCAATGGACAGTATTAGAGAGCAGGGGCGGCAAAAGCCGTGTGGAACGATGAAATTTTAGAGGGGAATATTTAGGTAGATGAAATTAGACAAATTTTATGAAGAATTAGATTCTTATTTTGCAAAGCAGGAGATTGATAAGGTGGATCCGTTCCTGATAGCTTCGTTAGAGCAGGCCAAGGAGGAAGAAGACTACGGGGCTTACATCGGTATCTGCAATGAGATGATCGGATTTTACCGTAGTGTGTCTGCTTTCGAGAAGGCTTATGTGGCGGCAGAGGATGTGCTGCTTCTGATGGAAGAACTGCAGATGGAGAACACAGAGCATTTCGCCACGACGCTTCTGAATGCGGCCACTGCTTACCGCGCCGCGGGAGATCATGCTACCGCGCTGCGGTATTACAAGCAGGCATTGCAGATCTACAATGGCATTCTGCCGCCGGATGATTACCGGTTTGCGGGACTTTATAATAATATGAGTATCCTGTTCGAGAAGACGGAAGAGAATGAGGAGGCCATTGCCAGTGCCGAGAGGGCGCTGGCTATTATAGAGAAGCTGGAAGGCGGTGAAATGGAGACGGCGACGACGTTGACCAATCTTGCGCTGCTGCACTTTAAGACGGGACAGCCGGAGAAGGCTAAGGAACTTCTGGAAAGGGCGCTTTCACTGTTTGAGAGAAGTGGTGAGAACACGGATGCTCACTATAGCGGTGCACTGGCAGGTGTGGCGGAAGCCTGGTATCGTATGGAAGATTATGAGAAAGCGCTGCAGTATTATGAGAAGGCTTTGTCTGAGGTCAAGATACATTTTGGAGAAAATATGAGTTACGTTATTCTCTGTGAGAACTGCGCCGCTGTCTGTGAGAAGCTGGGGAATCAGGAGAAACAGGCATTTTATGTGCAAAGAGCAAAAGAAGCAAAGGAAATGATCGGATGATGAAGGGATTAGAGCTGGCAGAAGCATATTATAAGGCATATGGACAGGAAATGCTGCAGACAGAATTTCCGCAGGCGGCCCAGCAGGCCGCTGTGGGGCTGGTGGGTTACGGGTCGGAGTGCCTGGGATTTGACGATGAAGTGTCGATGGATCATGACTATGGTCCATCTTTTTGTGTCTGGCTGCCGAGAGAGGTATACAGACAGTACGGCGTCCGGATGCAGGCGGCTTATGAAGCGCTGCCGCAGGAATTTATGGGGTGTAAGGGACGTGTGATGCAGGAGCAGGGCAGGGGACGCGTAGGTGTTCTTTGCCTGGAGGACTTTTATCTGGGCATCTTGGGACGGGATACGGTTCCGGGAACGGATGCGGAGTGGCTGGTTTTGTCGGAAGAGAGCCTGGCGGCGGTCACCAATGGGAGAGTGTTTGAGGATCATTTGGGCAGATTCAGTGAAGTCAGGAACGGATTGTTACAGTATTATCCGAAGAGTGTGTGGATCCGGAAGTTGGTGCAGGCGTTGGCTAAGGCGGCACAGGCGGGACAGTACAATTATGCCCGTGCCATGAAACGCGGGGAGCGGATCGCCGCAGAGTTGTCGCTGACCGAATTTATACAGGAAAGTATGAAGATCGTCTATCTGTTGAATCGGAAGTATGCACCTTTCTATAAATGGATGCACAGAGGGCTGCAGGAACTTGCCGTCTGCGCGGAAGTAGGTGATATGCTTAATCTGCTTTACCAGATTCCGGATCCGGCGTCCGCCTGGGAAGGCGTGAAAGCAGAAGACTATCTGTATCATCTGAATACCAATGATGGCAGAGTACTGATCATAGAAGCGGTGTGCAGTGTGATCGTACAGGAATTGAATGCGCAGGGGTTGTCAGCGCTGCAGGATAATTTTTTACAGAATCATCTGCAGACATTGCTGGAGAAGATCTGAGGGTTGAGATCATAAGCGGGCAGCTTATGGGCGAATGGGAACAGTGTCTGATAGATAGTCGGTGGACGATATAGTAAACGATATTGAAACACATGTTCGGATATGGTATGATGTTTCTATGCAAAATAGGGAAATAAGACAACAGGGACAATTTACGATGAAGATCCGGAAAGCGGATATTGTGTTGATCGTGGTCTGTATGCTGACGGCAGTGCTTGTCTTTGCGGTGCTGTTAATGCATCGTCATGAAGGGAATGTAGTAAGGATTTCCAGTGACGGAGAGGTGCTGGCGGAGATTGCTTTCGAGGTAACGGGGACGCAGCGTTATTTAATATGGAGGAAAGATGGGAGTATGACGGTAGAGTCCTGTGGGGAGGATTCGCCGGTTCCCGAGCAGGAGGCTTACAATCTGCTTTCCGTTTCGGATGGTGTGGTACGGATGGAGGCGGCTGACTGCCGGGATCAGATCTGTGTCAGGCATCGTGCTGTTTCGGCCGCAGGAGAAAGTATTATCTGTCTGCCGCATAAACTGGTGATTGAGATAATGATCGGTGCGGGCTATGAAGGCTTGGCAGACGAAGAGCGGATGGACAATGGCATTACAGCGGATGATCTGCAAGAATCAACAGATGAAGCATTGGACGGGGTGGTGGAGTGATGAAGAAGACTGCTGAAATGGGGCTTTTTCTGGCATTGGCACTGATTTTGTCTTATGTGGAATCCTTGCTGCCCCTTTCTTTCGGGATTCCGGGTATTAAGCTGGGACTGCCTAATTTGATCGTCGTACTGTTGTTGTACCAGGGTGATGCGAGACAGGCTGGGCTTGTCAATTTTCTACGGATCATGCTGTCAGGGTTTTTGTTCAGTAATCTCTATGGGATCCTATATGCGCTGGCGGGGGCAGTCCTCAGCTTTATGGCGATGCTTTTAGGGAAGCGGACAGGCTGGTTTTCCATAGTAGGTGTGAGTGTGTTGGGCGGTGTGCTGCACAATATCGGACAGATTCTTGTGGCCATGGTGGTCGTGGAAACTTTTTATGTCGGATACTATATCCCCTTTTTGATCGCTGCCGGGACGGTGACCGGGGCAGTGCTGGGGATCGTGGCGATGGAGCTGGTGCCGTATTTGAGAAAAGTTTCTTTGGAGAGAGGGAGCGAGGATACCCGTTAGGAGAGAGTCTATTAGGAAGGAAGACTTCCGGGATAAAATCAGGGAGAGTTTATGTACGCATATTTAAAGGGAACACTGGAAGAAATCACAGAGGATGCGATTGTGGTGGAAGTGGGTAACATCGGATATAATATCCGGGTTTCTACCACGACGGCAGATCTGTTGCCGGGAATCGGTAGTGAAGTCAAGATTTATACATATACGATGGTGCGGGAAGACGCTTTTACGCTGTATGGTTTTCTGAGCAGGGACGATTTGGAGATCTTCAAGAAGCTGATCACAGTTAACGGTATCGGGCCCAAAGGCGGGCTGGCCATTCTTTCCGTTATGAACGCGGATGCCCTGCGGTTTGCGATCATGGCAGGGGATGCGAAATCCATCGCCAAAGCGCCGGGCGTGGGGAACAAGACGGCGGAGCGGGTGATCCTGGATCTGCGGGATAAGATCTCACTGGAAGATACCCTGCTGGGACTTGGTGAGCCGACTGTTACATCAGGTGGGGCGGCAGTAGGGGCCGGCACGGATAATGTGATGAAACGGGAGGCCATTGAAGCGCTGGTAGCCTTGGGATATTCGGCATCTGATGCTACGAATGCCGTGAAGAAGGTTGAAGTGGATGAAACAAGTACGGTAGAGGGAATCTTGAAATCGGCGTTGAAATTTATGTTTTGATCCTGCTATCTTGTTGATGAGCAGACAGACTATTCCCGCGAGCAACGAGCCAAGTGGCTGCTTGCAGACATTTGGTGACTGCCGCGAGGTCTTTGATTTAATGAATATTACAGCGCAGTATGTCTGCAAGCGCAGGCCGAACCGCTACGACAAGACATAGAATTAAGGAAATAATAAAGATGAGCAACAGAATGATCGAGACAAATCTTATAGAAGAAGATATAAAGATTGAAGGTTCTTTGCGACCTCAGAATTTGGATGACTATATAGGTCAATCTAAGGTGAAGGATAATCTGAAAATTTATATCGAGGCGGCGAAGCGGAGGCATGATGCCCTGGATCATGTTCTTTTCTACGGACCGCCGGGATTGGGCAAGACAACGTTGGCTGGTATCATCGCTAATGAGATGGGCGTTCATATGAAAGTGACCAGTGGACCGGCCATTGAGAAACCGGGAGAGATGGCAGCGATCTTAAACAATCTGCAGGAGGGCGATCTGCTGTTTGTAGATGAGATCCATAGGTTGAACAGACAGGTGGAGGAGGTACTATATCCGGCGATGGAAGACTATGCCATCGATATTATGATCGGGAAAGGCGCTTCAGCACGTTCTATCCGGCTGGATCTGCCACATTTTACGTTGGTAGGGGCAACTACAAGGGCCGGGCTTTTGACAGCGCCGCTGCGGGACCGTTTCGGAGTCATACATCGACTTGAATTTTATGAGGTGGAGGAACTGAAGGTGATCATTCAGCATTCGGCACGGATCCTGGATGTGGAGATCGAAGAGAAAGGAGCGCTGGAACTGGCCAAAAGAAGCCGTGGTACGCCGAGATTAGCCAACCGTATCTTAAAACGGGTACGGGATTTCGCCCAGGTGAAGTATGACGGTGTCATAACCCAGGAGGTGGCGACTATTGCCCTTGACCTGATGGATGTGGACAAGATGGGGCTGGATCATGTGGACAGGAGTATCTTGTGTACTATGATCGATAAATTTAAGGGCGGTCCTGTGGGACTGGATACTTTGGCGGCAGCGATCGGAGAGGATGCAGGAACGATAGAGGATGTTTATGAGCCATATTTGATCAAGAACGGATTTATCAACAGGACACCGCGTGGGCGGGTTGTTACAGATCTTGCGTATCATCATCTTGGGCTGCAGTAAGTGGTGCGGAAGTACCTAAAGCAAAACCGGAAAGAATCAATAAACGTAAAGATTCTTTCCGGTCGTTTAGTTTTATGCCATCACATCGACATTTGCACCTTCCACCGGGACAGGGGCATCCACGGCATCCACCGGGACCTCCATACCGTTCAGTTCAAGAGATACGCCGGTTATGTTGCCGTAAGAATCCGAAGAAGTGCTGGTACTGCCGGAGCTTCCTTCTTCTTTTTCTCTGGACAGTTTATCGAAGTAGGCTTTCAGGTATTCCAGATCGGCTTCCATAATGTCGCGCATTTCTTCGGCGCGGTGTCTCTTTTTAAGTGCTTCCAGATCCTTGGGAGACATCTCCCCATCGAAGCTCTGCATGAATTCATCCATGAAATCCTGGGAATTCATGGCTTCTTCCATTTCTTCCTCGATCTTGCGCATTTCCTCCTGGATCTGCTTCATGAGACGTTCCATTTCTTCCTGACTCATGCCGGAAGTATCAATCTGATCAAAACCTTCGGATTCCTCTTCCAATTCCTGCATTTCTTCTTGGGCTGTCAGTTTGCCACCTGTCTTTTCGTAGAATTCTTCTTCCTGCAGATGCTTCATTTTCTTCTTGGCTACCCGCGCGATCCTTTCGGCATGTTTGAGTGCGTTGTGTATCTCGGTGTAGTTATAATCGCCGCTGGCTAATTTGAGACGAAGATCCACAATTTGGAACTTTGTCTTTGTTGTGAG
This sequence comes from uncultured Lachnospiraceae bacterium, assembly GCA_947175055.1. Lineage (GTDB taxonomy): Bacteria > Bacillota > Clostridia > Lachnospirales > Lachnospiraceae > UBA3282. Next base: position 23,544 of record CAMWLJ010000016.1, read on the forward strand.
CTGCTTGGCATTCATGGAAGATTTGGAGCGCATGATCTGGTTGGACAGTCTCTTGAAACTGTAATTGAGCCGTTTCGGTTTCTTTTTTGCTTTTGCATGCTGAATCGTGAGTGTGCCGGCGGAAGAACCGTCCTTATTTTTTAATTCGATTTTTGTTACATTAGAATTTCTGACGCGGCTTACTGAACCGATACAAAGACCACTGCCCATACCCATAACCGATACCTGTCCCTTTCCCTGAGATGAATCTGTTCTCGTGCACATAGGGCCTATTATTGGCCGTGCCGGCACGGATACCCGGCGGCTGTCACGAAACGTTTGCTAATAACAAGATAGCAGAATTCGGGTCTATATTTAGCTGTTCAAGGGGAAAAGGATAACAGTTCAGACGGGAATGCATAGTTATAGTACTGACCAAATCAGAACATAATAATTTCCGAAAAAACCTTATAGAGTGTCCGATCCTTGAACATAAATGGAAAATCCGTTTCCTGTTTCTATAAGTAGTACAAAATATATATGTATTTGCTTATTTAAATTATCGGCAGAGCGGGGGAGTTTCTTAAGCCATCTGTGCGCATATGGTTTTTATTTTATAGGAAAGGCTCGGGTGACATGATCTTGTTTCGCCGCAGTGTGGTCATTGCTTCTGTCATGTGGGGAATTCGTAGTAATCTCCTATATGAAAAAAAGAACCCGACGCATCAGGTTCTCTCAAAGTGTTGTCCGAAGACGACCACCGCAATTCATATTTATAATATAGCATAGTGAAATAAAATATGCAAGGTGATTACGAATTATTGATAAAATTTTGCAGCTGCTTTAAGTGTGCGCGCTGCTGGGTTCCTAAGATCTGGTGGCATATACTTGATGACATATGTACTCTCAAGGTGTCGGTGCAGTCGGTAAAGGACATGATAAACTGTTTGCAGGATGTCTTTGTCTCTCCCATTTTCCGCAGGATATACGTAATGAGTATGATGTAGGCGTCAATATATTTAAAATCGAGATTGCATAGGCCGACCTCCGATTCCAACAGGGAGATGAGACGTTGGTTAACTTTCCCGGTCTGGAACCTGGTATCAAATATCGTGTTGTTGTGTGCTATGGCATTCCTTAAATCCTTGATCGTGTAGATGATATACTCCGTAAGTTTACCGTCGGCATCCAGATTGCCGGGAAGATGCAGGATTTTGGATGTATGCAGCTTGACATTGACATTGGCACAGGAGAAGAATGCGCCAAATTCTCCCAATGTCAGAGACTCAAAAACGGCCCAGATGGGAATTGACTGATCGGCGTCAAAAAAGTGATTGACGGATTGCTTTTTGTTCGTGTAGTCTCGAAGAAGCGCGCTGTTTATCTTTCCTTTTAAGATCATACGTTTTGCATACTGCTTATGATAGGAATCACTTCCTGGTGTATAGGAGCGGTAATCGGTAACGGACCGGTTGAAAACGACATCCAGATTCTCAGAACCGCTGTCTTTTAAGACGGATTCGATCACATAGCTTTTCAGCGCGTTCTCAATAAACATTACCTTGGGATAGAGGATGGTCTTAAGCTGCAGATCGAATTTATTGAGGGCAATGACTTCGTCCAAAGTAGAAAAGAAAATTCTGTGGTTCGGATTTCTGATGAAACGATAGCCTTTAAATCCGTGGTAATAGCCGAGGTTCCGCAGGGACTGCGCCTGATTGCTTTTGACGGTTATAGAATGATGGTTTCTTAAATATTTCATCAGCTGGTTTATGGTCAGCACGAAAGTATCCTCCAAATACTACAAGATGATTTTATTATAGCATACAAAAGTAGTCCGATGAAGACAGAATCGGTAAAAAATGCCGATTTTTATAATACCTGTTAAATAAATTTGAAACATGCTATAATCGTAACAATTAAGATGATGAAAAGCCGACGGCAGGTTGAAGGTTTGGGACTTGCCGGTATGGCGACCTAATGCCGGGCAGGGGATGAAGGAGGAAGAGATGGCAAAAAAGGTAGAAGTAAGTTACAACCCGCAGCTGGGCTATCTGGCGACGGTCTTCAAACATGATTTTGATTTTCTGACGGGAGTCAGGAGCTATGAGGTGCGAGACTGCGGCGTGACTTTTGAGGCAGAGACTTACCATAAGAACAGGGCGGTGGTGACGATCGATCTGGTGGGGGCAAATGCGGTCAGATTCCAGATGTTTCCTTATGGGAATACAGAGTGTTTCCGTAATGAGGTGTTTTCCCTTGCCGGGCAGGAGCCGGTTACAGTCTCGGAGACGGAGGAATTTATCTGTATTGGCGGCCATCGCCTGGAGGTGCGGGTGAGAAAGCACCCCTGGGAGGTCAGCTATTACTATGAAGACCGGTTGGTCACTAAAGAGCAGGTTCGGGATTCCAACGTGGACAATATGTGTAAGAACCTGCCCATCGGCTTTACGCTGGATGAGAATAAGCAGATACGGAAGGTACATGAGACGATGTATCTGTATGCCGATGAGAGCTTCTATGGTTTCGGGGAGAAGTTCACGGATTTCAATAAGAGAGGACAGACGATCAACTGCTGGCAGACCGATGCGCTCAGCACCAACACCGAGCAGTCTTACAAGAATCATCCTTTCTTTGTGAGCAGCCGGGGATATGCCGTATTGTTGAACAGTTTCACCAGATCCCGTTTTGATATGGGAACAATCTCCGGCGTAGCCTACAATATGGAAGTGGAAGACAAGTATCTGGACTATACGATCCTGTTCGATAAGAATCTAAAGGCATTGCTGCGGGATTATACCGGCATGACGGGAGCGGTGCCGATGATCCCCAAGTGGGCTTTCGGACTCTGGATGTCAAAGTGTTCTTATCAGACACAGGAAGAAATCTACGAGGTGGTGCGCACGGCCGAGGAGCATAAGATCAAGATCGATGTGATCCATATTGACGGTTGGCAGAGAAAGCCGGACGCCGGCGCCTGGGAGTGGGATCTGGAGCGGTTTCCCGATCCTGCCGGCATGATCCGTTATCTGAAAGAACATCATATTCATCTGAGCCTCTGGATCTATCCCTACATTGACGAGCACTCGGCATTTTTCGAGATGGCCCGGGAAAAGGGGTATCTGGTAAAGGACGGCGAGGGACAGCCGGTCAAATTCTATGCAACGGCCCTGAGCGAGTCCAGAGTGGGCTGTTTTGACTTCACAAATCCGGCGTTTCTTACGTGGTACAGAGAACGGGTGAAGGCCGTGATCGAACTGGGCGTGGGTGTGATCAAGACGGATTTTTCGGAGGCGGTTCCGGCATATGCAGTCTATCATGACGGTTCCAATGGGGTACAGGGTCATAACAAACTTACCTTTTTGTATGCAAAAACGATCTACGATATCATGAAAGAAGTCAAAGAAGAGAGCGGAGAGTGCCCGATGTTGTGGGGACGCAGCGGTTATGCAGGCTCTCATATGATACCGGCGGCCTGGGCCGGGGATTCTTCCACCCATCTGAACAACCATGCCTCCATCTTAAGAGGCGGGTTGAGCATTGCCATGAGCGGGGTGCCGTTCTGGGGCTTCGATATGGGCGGCTTCTACAATACTGACCATGACGGCTATGAGTGTCCGCCGGAGACGGAGGAATATGTGCGGAGCTGTCAGTTCGGGTTGTTTGGTCCTCTGAGCAGATGCCATGGGAAGACACCGAGGGAGCCGTGGAACTTCGGCATGGAAGCGGAGGCGGTTTTCAGGACATGTAATGATGTCAGGCACCGTCTGCTGCCGTATCTGTATACCGCAGCCTATAAGGCACATACGGATTCCGTGCCGATGCTGCGGCCGCTCTTGATGGAATACCCACAAGACCGGAATGTGAGGAACCTTGACTTGCAGTATTTCCTGGGAGACAGTCTGCTTGTGGCGCCGGTGTTCGATCAGGACGAATTTGCCATGTATCTGCCGGAAGGACGTTGGGTGAATTTCCATACCCATGCGATGACAGAGAAAGGAGGATGGATCCGGCCGGAAATCCATCAGGAGCATATTCCTGTATATATCCGGGAGGATGCGGTCATCCCGATGCTGGCCCGGGTGCCGGAGGACAGCGAGGCGCCTTACGGTGAGATGGAGCTGGTGGTACATCTTTCCTCAAAGATAGAGGAGAAGATCTATGACGTTGACCGGGCGTATCATTTTATAGCCGGGTACGCGGAAGATGGTACGGTTATGATCGATACCGATCTTCCTGCCGGGCGGATCTTATTATGTATGGCTTGCAGACCGGCGGCAGTGACTGTCAACGGCAGAGCGGCGAAAGCAGTGGAAGAAGACGGTGCCGTATATAAGGTCATGTGTAATGAAGCGATGTGAAAAACAGTACACTTTGCACAAAAAACCAGCAAAAAACAATAAAATCCGGTTGTAATATGTCACTATCTCGGATATAATAGAAATAACCTGAAATGTGCGAGAAAGTCTTGTTATTTTGAACCTACAGATACTTTAAACGGGATTCTTATATTGCCATATAGATGTCAGGCCTCCGGCTTTAGGCCTTATGCAGTGGAAGACAGAAGTATGGTTGCGGTTACCCACCTAGCTTTGCTAGGAGTCAAAATACAAGATTCGGCATTTCGGGTCATACAGAAGAAAAAGCAGTCGCATCATGCGGCTGCTTTTGCCATGATGGAAGCTTGGAACAGAGGCCGAAATAAGGCCTGGGCACATCATAGATGAAAGTATAAGATCGGGAAAAGGCAGGGATGAGAAATCGGGACCGGAATAAAATATGACACAGGAATGCTGCTTAAACTGGCATTGATCTTTTTTTGTCTTCTTTTTTTAGTCTGTATTTGGCTGGGCAGAAAGGAACGGGACAGGGAACCTTTGCAAGGGGAGAAGATCACCGTGGAAGATGTAGTGATCTTGCTAAAGGCACTGGATCTTTCCGTTGAGGATTTGAGTTTTCATAATGATAAGTCGTCTTGGTCAGTGTACCTGACTTATGGGCAATACATAGAGATCTACGAGAAGTTAAACGGTGCAGAAATGAATCTGCCGGACCATAAAGACAAATATAAAGAAGAGCAGGAAGTATTGAAAGAAGATTGGTATGCGGCGTACCGTCTGATGCTGGCGCATCTGGACACAGAGTCTTCAATTTGGGAGACAACGGTATTTTTGATGAAGCTGGATACCGAATCCAAGCAGGCGTACACGGACAACGGCGGTATGGAAAGCCCCTATCATTATCGTTCGTCTTCCTTTGAGCAGAATGTCCTGCAGCAGCTCAGGGTCTACGTAAAGGGAGATGAGATGCTGACGGTATGTGAGATCCTGCGGCAGGATTATGTGCTAAATAACGTATGGGTAATGGAAGTTTCAGATAACGTATTGGAATGTTTTTACCATCAGATCGTATTTCGTGTGAAGGCGGACACACCGGCAGAGAGAGAAAGCGTGGCCGATCTGACGTTTCGTGACGGAAAGCTGACCGATGTAAAAGAGAAAACGGAAAAGATACATGGCAAACTGCTGCGGGTGACAGAAGACGAGTTAGAGATAGAGGATCAAGGCGTGTATCCGATCGCCGAAGACATGGAGGTATATAAACTTTACGGAAGCCTGCGGACAATGGACAGAGCAGACTTGCGGATCGGATATGCGGATACGGATTTCGTAGTATATCAGGGTAAGGTGTGTGCCGGATTGATCTCCGGGGAGGAGGCGGCGGACAGGATCAGAGTGCTGCTGAAAAATACAGTACATAACAGTGATCATCATGAGGAAGTACAACTGGTAGTGGATGGGGAAACGATACAAGTAAGAGCGGAAGATTTACAGATAGGAGAGCGCAGAATCTATCAGTGTGCGGCTTTGACAGATAAGGTGCTCGTGCATGCGGAGGGAATCGTTAAGGAAGACCATGCGTATCGCGGAGCAATAGAGTGTTACCGGACGACAGACGGAATGGTACTGATCAATGAACTCCCTTTGGAAGAATATTTATATGCGGTGGTGCCAAGTGAGATGCCTGCATCGTATCCGCTTGAAGCACTGAAAGCACAGGCGGTCTGCGCCAGGACCTATGCTTATCAGAACATTGTGAAGGCGGGGCTGCCGGAGATAGGTGCGCATGTGGACGACACGACGAGTTATCAAGTCTATCATAACGGCAGCGAAAATGCGGCCAGCACTACGGCAGTCAAAGAAACAAGCGGAATCTTACTGACCTGGCAGGGGGAACCGGCACAGAATTATTATTATTCCACATCCTGTGGTGTCGGTACCAATGCGGGAATCTGGAAATCGAGAGAGGCGGGAGATATCCCTTATCTGCAGGCGGTGCGGTTAAAACAGCCTGAAAATACGGATGGGGAAAGCAACGAAACACAGCAGGTGCAGGCTGCGGGCAGGGAAGTATCAGAACAAGGCGAAATGATCACGGCGATGGCAGGAACAGATAAAACGACAGCGGCAACAGAAGCCGAAACAAGGGCGCAAACGCCGGATGATCTAAAAGATGAAGATACCTTTTACCGTTTTATTACATCGAAGAATGATGAAGATTTGGAGAAAGAGGAGCCATGGTATCGTTGGCGGTATACGGTTGAAAAATTGGATGCGAAAACTATGACTGCCCGGATACAGGCGCGCTATGCGGCCAGTCCACAATCCGTTTTGACAAAGACACAAGGGGACTATTATGTATCCCAGCCTGTGGAAGAACTGGGAAAGATCAGAAATCTGTCCGTTGCAAGGCGGGGGGCCGGCGGTGTGGCAGAAGAATTATTGATCGAGACGGATACGGGAAGCTACAAGATCGTGTCCGAATATAATATTCGCAGCGTTCTGTGTGACGGGATAAGTGAAGTGGTAAGACAGGATGAGAGTACGACTGTCCCGAAGACGTTGCTGCCAAGCGGATTTTTTGTTCTGGAAACTGGAAAAGAAGAGGGGAATGTGATAGGATATACGTTGACTGGCGGTGGTTACGGCCATGGTGTAGGGATGTCGCAGAACGGTGCCAGAGCGCTGGGAAGAGAAGGGGCGTCCTACCGTGTGATCCTGGAGTACTTTTTTAAAGGCTGTGAGCTTGAACGGCTCGATCAAGAGTGAATACGCGAAAACATATATAGGAAGATAAATAGTACACCGGAGAACTATTAGAATGCTGGTAAATAATGATAAAAGGTGAGTTATGAAGACTGTTTACAGGTTATTTTATATATTGCGTGATTTTAACTGGCAGATGACGAGGAAGAATATCAGCGCATTTGCGTCCAGCACATCTTTCTTCCTGTTTCTGTCCATGATTCCGTTGCTGATGGCATTATGTGCCATTTTGCCGTATACGCGACTGACAGAAGAGAACCTGCTCATGGCGATCACCAAATTTACGCCGGACGCCATGAATGGTCTGGTAGTCAGCGTGGTATCCGATGTATATGCGCGGTCAGCCGGGACGATCACGATCTTTGCGATCGTTACGATCTGGTCGGCTTCCAAGGCAATGCTGGCGCTGATCCGGGGGCTGAATGCGGTGAATGATTTTGAAGAGAGACGTAATTATTTTGTGCTGCGGTTTATCGCATGCATCTATACGGTGATCATCCTGGCAGCGACGATTCTGGCACTGCTTGTCATGGTGTTCGGCAATGTGATCGTGAATCTGCTGCTGGCAGATATTCCGCCGTTACATATCCTGGTGCAGTTCGCTATGCGATTTAGGTTCTTGTTTTCCTGGGCGATCCTGACCTTTGTATTTGCCCTGATCTATGCTTATGTGCCCAGCAATAAGCTGCGGTTTAAGGGGCAGATTCCCGGGGCGGCTTTTTCCGCCATTATGTGGGGTGCCGCATCCTACGCTTTCTCTATCTATGTGGATCATTTCAACGGATTCGGTACTTATGGCGGTCTGACGACCGTAGTAATCATGATGCTGTGGTTTTACTTGCTGATGTATATTCTTATGATCGGAGCTCATATCAATCGATATTTTGGTCCGGTATACAAATTTCTGTTTGGATGGCTTGACAAGTCGGCAAAAAGTCACTAGAATGTATGAGAAGAATGGAAAGACTGTGAAGGTGTCAGTAGAAGACTGTTTTCCGCCAGAGAGAGGGAGCCGGCGGCTGGAAGTTCCCTTCGGTTCAGACAATACTTTGAATTTCCCACTGGAGTCGCCTGGATGAATTTATCAGTAGTCCGGGCCGTTACGGCACGTTACGTCGAATGAAGTGTCTGTTGGCAGACAGCGGTAATGTTTTTAGGGAGCATCCGTAGTCTGGGACAGGAAACTGGGTGGTACCGCGGAGATGATTCGTCCCATGTGTGATCGTTGCACGTGGGATTTTTTATTTCATAGGAAAGAGCTTGTTGCTGTAAAATTTGACTTGGGTAAAAGGAAAGATCTTATGCCTGAGGTTACAGAACCGCACACTGAGAGAGGAGCTTTGTAAATGATGAAAGAGAAGTTAGAGCAGATTAAGGCGGAAGCACTGCGTCAGATCGCGGCCAGCGACGCGCTGGAGAAGCTGAACGAAGTGAAAGTCAATTATCTGGGGAAGAAAGGGGAATTGACAGCAGTCCTGAAAGGGATGAAGGATGTGCTGCCGGAAGAACGTCCCAAGGTGGGGCAGCTTGTCAATGAGACGAGGGCAGAGATTGAGAGAGTATTGGAAGAATCAGTAAAGAAGATGGAACAAATGGTTAGGGAGGCAAAGATGAAGCAGGAAGTCATCGACGTTACGCTTCCTGCCAGGAAGAATAATGTCGGACACAGGCATCCCAGTACCATAGCATTGGAAGAGGTGGAAAGGATCTTCATCGGTATGGGCTATGAAGTGGTGGAAGGTCCGGAAGTGGAGAAAGATTACTACAATTTTGAGGCATTGAATATCCCGGCAGATCATCCTGCAAAGGATGAACAGGATACGTTCTACATCACGGGAGACATTTTGTTGCGTACCCAGACATCTTCAACACAGGTACACGAGATGGAGAAGGGCAAGCTTCCGATCCGCATGATCGCACCGGGGCGAGTGTTCCGGTCAGATGAAGTGGATGCCACACATTCTCCCTCTTTCCATCAGATTGAGGGGTTGGTGATCGACAAGAATATTACCCTGGCAGATTTAAAAGGTACTCTGGCAGAGTTCGCGAAGGAGTTATTCGGAGAAGGTACGAAAGTTAAGTTCAGGCCGCATCATTTTCCCTTTACGGAGCCCAGTGCCGAGATGGATGTAACCTGCTTTAAGTGTGGTGGTAAGGGCTGCCGCTTCTGTAAAGGGGAAGGGTGGATCGAAATCTTAGGTTGTGGTATGGTACATCCGCATGTCCTTGAGATGAGTGGTATCGATCCGGAGAAATATTCGGGATTTGCTTTTGGTGTGGGACTGGAACGTATCGCATTGTTGAAGTATGAAATAGACGACATGAGATTACTATATGAGAATGATATCCGCTTCCTGAAGCAGTTCTGAGCCGTGACTGGTATTTTGTGCTTGAAGTTCCAGTGCAAATATTTGTACAAGGGTTTTTGGTATCGGGTATCAAGTTAAGAATATTCTCTCGGGAGCTTGCTTGTCAGGAATAGGGAAAAGGAAAGAAGATTGGCGTAGAACGCTTCGGAATGGAGGTAAAGATGAATACAGCATTATCATGGATCAAAGCATATGTGCCGGATCTGGAATGTACAGATCAGGAATATATGGATGCTATGACATTATCGGGAACTAAGGTGGAAGGATACAGCAGGCGGGATCACAACCTGGATAAGATCGTAGTCGGTCAGATCGAGAAGATAGAAAGACATCCGGATGCGGATAAACTGATCGTGTGTCAGGTGAATATCGGGACCGAAGTGATCCAAATTGTGACAGGGGCGCCGAATGTCAGTGAAGGAGATAAGGTACCAGTGGTCCTGGACGGTGGTAAAGTGGCAGGCGGCCACGACGGCGGCCCGTTGCCGGAAGAAGGCATTGCGATCAAGGCCGGCAAACTGAGAGGGGTACCGTCCAACGGTATGATGTGTTCCATAGAAGAACTGGGATCCGACAGAAATATGTATCCGGAGGCACCGGAACTGGGTATCTATATCTTCAAGGAGGACGTGGAAGTTGGATCCGACGCCATAGAGGCACTGGGCCTTCATGATACCGTATTTGAATATGAGGTGACGTCCAACAGGGTGGACTGTTACAGTGTGATCGGTATTGCCAGGGAGGCAGCGGCGACTTTTAGGAAACCGTTCTATCCGCCGCAGGTATTTGTGACAGGCAACGGCGGCAATGTGGAAGACTATATTTCTGTCGAGGTGGAGGATAGAGAACTTTGTCCGCGATATTGTGCAAGGGTATGCACTAACATCCAGATCGGGCCCTCACCTAAGTGGATGCAGAGGCGCCTGGCAGCCAGTGGCATTCGCCCTATCAACAATCTGGTGGATATCACCAACTATGTGATGGAAGAGTATGGACAGCCCATGCACGCTTATGATCTGGAGACCATCGCAGGGCATAAGATCATTGTCCGCCGGGCGAAGGACGGTGATGTATTCAAGACACTGGATGGGCAGGAGAGGAATCTGGATGCCGATGTGCTGATGATCTGTGATGCGGAGAAAGAAGTAGGTATCGCCGGTATCATGGGCGGCGAGAACTCGATGATCACGGATGAGGTTAAGACGGTCCTGTTTGAAGCGGCATCTTTCAACGGTGCCAATATCCGCAAATCGGCGAAGAGGGTCGGACTCAGGACCGATGCATCAGGTAAGTTTGAGAAAGGACTTGATCCGCATAATGCCGCGGCCGCGATCAACAGAGCGTGTCAGCTGATCGAGGAGCTGGGCTGCGGTGAAGTGGTGGACGGCATGGTAGACGTCTGCAGTGAACTTAAGACGGAAGTTGAGCTGACGTTTGAACCGGACAGATATAACAGACTGCTTGGTACGGATGTATCTAAGGAAGAAATGCTGGAAATCTTCCGGAGAATAGAGGTGCAGTATGATGCGGTTGAAAATAAGCTGATCATACCGACCTTCCGCCAGGATATCCTGCGTCAGTGCGATATTGCGGAAGAAGTGGCGCGTTTCTACGGTTATGATAAGATTCCGTCCACGCTGCCAAACGGTGAGGCGACCACCGGGAAGCTGCCCTTTAAACTTCGTATTGAACAGAAGGCAAGGGATATTGCGGAGTATTGTGGTTTTTCGCAGGGAATGTGCTATTCTTTTGAAAGTCCGAAGGTGTTTGACAAACTGCTTCTGGGGGCGGATGATCCGGCCCGCCGGGCGATCAGTATTTCCAATCCGCTGGGAGAAGATTTCTCAATCATGAGAACGGTTTCTTTGAATGGCATGCTGACAAGTCTTGCGACCAACTATAATAGAAGGAATAAAGATGTCAGATTATATGAACTGGGAAATATCTATATTCCGAAGGGTCTGCCACTGACAGAACTTCCTGACGAGCGGATGCAGTTTACGCTTGGCATGTACGGTGAGGGTGATTTCTTTACCATGAAAGGTGTTATTGAGGAATTCTTTGACAGTATCGGCCTTTGCAAAAAGATTACCTATGATCCGAATGCCGGCAAGAATTTCCTGCATCCGGGCCGGCAGGCGAAGGTGGTCTATGAGGGCTGCGAACTCGGCTATCTGGGGGAAGTACATCCTGAAGTATGTGACAACTATGATATGAAGACCAAAGCCTATGTGGCAGTATTGGATATGCCGGCGATCATACCTTATGCTACCTTCGACCGTAAATATGAGGGGATCGCAAAATATCCGGCTGTCATGAGAGATATCAGCATGGTCGTTCCCAAGGAGATCATGGTGGGGCAGATTGAGGACGTCATCGCGCAGCGCGGTGGTAAGATCCTGGAAGAGTATCAGTTGTTTGACATCTATGAAGGCAATCAGATCAAAGAGGGATTTAAATCCGTAGCATACTCCATTACATTCCGGGCAAAGGACAGGACGCTGGAGGAAAGCGATATTACAGCTGCCATGAAGAAGATACTCAATGGTCTGGAAGGTATGGGAATCGAGCTGAGAAGTTAATATCCCGTACGGAAAGTTTTTGTACAAATCACATATCCCGTCTGCGGAGTTTGTGCCGAAGCGTCCCAAACTCCTTGATCGCAGCGCAGAATTTGAGATTCTGCACGCGTTCCTCAGCAAAAAACGCTTCGGAAAGGAAGGAAAATATGGAATATAAGAATACGTGGGAATTTTATAAGGAAGAACAGTTGAAAGAGGTGGATGCTTTTGCGCAGGAATACATGAAGTTCTTGGACAACGGTAAGACTGAGCGTGAATGTATCGACCAGATCGTAAACAGGATCGAAGAAGAGGGCTACAGAGAGCTTAATGCAGTGATCTCATCCGGTGATAAACTCGCGGTTGGTGATAAAGTTTATTCTGTATGGATGAATAAATCCATTGTCATGTTCCAGATCGGAAAGAACAAAATGGAGGATGGCATTAATATCCTTGGTGCGCATATTGACTCTCCCCGCCTGGATATCAAACAGAATCCACTGTATGAGGACGGAGGATTTGCTTACCTGGATACGCACTATTATGGCGGTGTGAAGAAATATCAGTGGGTAACGATACCGCTTGCCATTCACGGTGTGGTGGTAAAGAAGGATGGCACGATCGTGGAAGTCAGCGTAGGCGAGAAGGAAGATGATCCGGTATTCTTCGTGTCAGATCTGCTGATTCATCTGGCGCAGGAGCAGCTGGAGAAAAAGGCAAATAAGGTGATAGAAGGTGAGGCACTGGATATCATAATCGGGAATAAGCCGCTTGTGATCGATAAGAAAGGTGACAAGGGCGATACGGATGAAAGCTCAGCAGAGAAAGATGCAGTTAAAAAGAGTATTCTGGAGATATTGCAGAAATCCTATGATATCGAGGAAGAAGACTTTATTTCTGCGGAGCTGGAGGTAGTACCGGCCGGTAAAGCGCGTGAGGCAGGCTTCGATCGCAGCATGATATTGGCATATGGCCAGGACGACAGAGTCTGTGCGTTTACTTCTCTGGAAGCGATGCTGGAGATCAAAGAGACGGAGCGCACAGCGTGCTGTATTTTGGTAGATAAAGAGGAGATTGGCAGTGTAGGTGCCACGGGTATGCAGTCCAGATTTTTTGAAAATGCGGTAGCAGAGGTGATGAACCTTACAGGCGGATACAGTGAGCTGAATCTGCGCAGATGCCTTGCCCGATCCTGTATGCTTTCCTCTGATGTGAGCAGTGCGTTTGATCCGGCATTTGCATCTAGTTTTGATAAGAAAAATGTTGCCTACTTAAGCGGTGGCATGGTATTCAATAAATTTACCGGATCCAGAGGCAAATCAGGTTCTAATGATGCCAATGCGGAGTATCTGGGACATATCCGAGCAATCTTCGAGAAGGAACAGGTGAATTTCCAGACGGCGGAACTGGGCAGAGTTGATCTTGGCGGCGGCGGCACTATTGCCTATATCCTTGCTCTGTATGGTATGAATGTGATCGACTGTGGTGTTGCAGTATTGAATATGCATGCACCGTGGGAAGCTACCAGCAAGATAGATGTCTATGAGACGAAGAGAGGATATGTAGCATTTCTTAAGAATGCGGATCTGAATTGAAGACAGCAGCGGATATGAATGTTTGGGAACTGAGTTCCTGAAGATATTTGAGGAAGTAGGAAATGGAAGAACTTAGAAAATCAGATTTTTATTTCGATCTGCCGGAAGAGTTGATCGCGCAGGATCCTCTGGAAGATCGTGCCAGTTCCAGATTGCTGTTATTGAATAAGTCTAACGGTGGCATAGAACATCATGTTTTTAAAGAGATCGTTGATTATTTAAGACCGGGTGATTGCCTGGTCTTAAATAACACAAAGGTTTTGCCGGCCAGGCTTATGGGGGTCAAGGAAGAGACTGGAGCTGCGATAGAGGTACTCCTTCTGAAAAGGAAGGAGAAGGATCTGTGGGAGACTCTTGTAAAACCGGGCAAAAAAGCCAGGCCGGGAACGCGTATCATTTTTGGAGACGGTTGTCTGAGGGCAGAGGTAGTAGATGTGATGGAGGAGGGGAATCGTCTGATACGCTTTGCTTATGAAGGTATTTTTGAGGAAGTGTTAGACCGTTTGGGCGAAATGCCGCTGCCGCCTTATATTACCCATAAGCTGCAGGATAAGAACCGTTATCAGACTGTATATGCTAAATATGAGGGATCAGCGGCGGCTCCGACAGCCGGGTTGCACTTTACAAAAGAGCTGCTTGCCAAGATTGAAGCAAAAGGAGTTTCCGTCGCGTATGTGACGCTGCATGTAGGGCTTGGAACATTCCGCCCTGTCAAGGCAGATAACATACTAGAGCATCATATGCATTCTGAATATTATCAGGTGGACAGGGAAGCAGCGGAAAAGATCAATCTGGCGAAAGTGTCAGGAGGTCGGGTGATCTGCGTGGGGACCACGAGCTGCAGGACTGTCGAGAGTGCAGCCGGAGAGGATGGCAGGCTGCAGGAGTGCTGTGATAATACGGAAATTTTTATTTATCCAGGTTACCGTTTTAAGATCATGGATTGTCTGATCACTAACTTTCATCTTCCGGAATCTACGCTTGTCATGCTGGTCTCTGCGTTGGCCGGCAGAGAGAATGTATTACATGCATATGAGGAAGCAATACGGGAAAGGTATCGATTTTTTAGTTTTGGGGATGCAATGTTCCTTACGGATTCCTTTACAAAAGACAACAAATAGAGTAGAATAGAAACAGAAGTATATATGGAATTACTTTAGGTAAGAGGAAGGTAAAGAATTATGCAGGAGAGAAGAAGAAATCAACGTATAGAATTGGAAGGCAAGCTGGTAGTCAAGAGAATGGATCAGGGCGGTAAAGCGGAGAGGATAGGCATCGCGATCAATGACTGTTCCAAGACAGGAGTTGGTTTTACCTGTATGGAAAGACTGGAAATGGGAGCAGTCTACGAGGCTTTTCTCACAATCTGGACGAAGGAAGTCCTCCATGTTTTTCTTGAAGTAGTGCGTGTGGAGAACAAGCAGAACGGTAAATTTGAATATGGAGCGATCTTTATCGGTATGTCTGAGATGGATGCGAGCAGAATCGAGACATATGGTACCATTCAGAAAATGAATGAATAGGGAAATCAGATTGGAATGAAGCAGGGAAAACATAGAAATCTGTGGCTGGAGCTCACAGTAATCGTTGCATCGGTTCTTGCGTTGGCATTGCTGGTATATTTTGTGATGATCGTTTCGTTTCAGAGCGGCGTCAGTTCTACGAATGTAACGATGCGGTTGGCCGACCGGATTGCCAGAATAGTGTTTGTCGATCCGGAGCAGGAGCAGATAGAGACAGTCAGCCGGATGATTCGCTATGGAGCACATCTGGCTTTGTTTTTTGTAGTCGGATTGGTTACGGCTTTTGTCAGTATGGTCATATTCAGAGGATATTTTCGTATTTTGGGTATTCTTCTGTCGGGTGCAGTCTGCTATATGATGGCTTATTATACGGAATATTTTAAACAGTATGTAGATGGGAGACATTTTCAGATGACTGATGTACAGTTAAACTGGTATGGATGTCTTGCCGGAATTTTTTGTATGGTAGGTTCTTATTTTTTAAACAGATTGCTAGTCAAGATGTCGAGTTAAGAATACTGCAATTTTAGTATTTGGATATGGCTTGTGTATGGGATACATAGATATGGCAAGGCTATTCTGGAAAGAATATCATCAATTGAATAGCGTGAGAAGAACTTCTGGACTTGCAGAGCAAGTCATATTTGCAGCAGGGGCTGCTTCGCGAAGAAGTTCTGGGTTAGCGTGTATGAATATAGAAGCAAGCAGATCATGGTCCGCTTGCTTTTATATTGTCTATATCTGTGTATGAGTTTACATAGGCTTTTCTATTGTGTCAGCTTCAGCAAGTCTTCATAGAAATTCGGATAACTGATGGTAACGACATCACTGCCGGTGATCTCGGTATTGCCGTCGGCGATCAGGGCGGCGATAGCGAAACTCATGGCGATCCTGTGATCCATGTGGGAATCGATGACTGTTCCGTGGAGAGGTTTGCCGCCGTGAATGATCATACCGTCCTGCGTGCCGATGATATCGCATCCCATAGCGCTTAGCGCATTCACCATCACATCGATACGGTTAGATTCTTTGACTTTCAGCTCTGCCGCGTCTTTGATGATCGTTGTGCCTTCGGCACAAGCAGCCATCACATTAATGATCGGGAGTTCGTCGATCAGTGTGGGGATGATATCCCCTTCTATAGTGATACCGTGCAGCGTGCTGTGTTTTACAAGCAGATCTGCGGTAGGTTCGCCGTCGTGGGTGATATTGAGTAACGTGATATCTCCGCCCATGGCTTGCGCGACTTTCAGGATTCCGTCTCGGGTGGGATTGATACCCACATTGCGGATCAGGACTTCGGCGCCGGGAACAAGCAGTCCGGCAGCAATAAAATAGGCGGCGGAAGAGATATCGCCGGGAACACATACCTTCTGGCCATGCAGGTTGGGTTCCGGGCAGATCGTGGCTGTGGTGCCTTCCGTATGAACCTGGGCGCCGAAATAGCGCAACATGATCTCAGAATGATCACGGCTGACGGTAGGTTCCGTAACTTTCGTGACATCATCCGCATATAATCCTGCCAGCAGGATAGCGGATTTTACCTGTGCGGAGGCTACTTTGGAGTGATAGTGGATGCTGTGCAGTGAAGAACCTTTGATGCAAAGCGGTGCGCAGTCATTGCCGTGCAGGCTGATGATATCGGCCCCCATCAGGGTAAGTGGATCTATGATGCGGCGCATGGGACGTTTCTGGATCGAGACATCCCCTGTCAGCGTCGTCTCAAAAAGCTGTCCTGCCAGAATACCGGAAATTAGCCTGGTGGTGGTGCCGCTGTTACCGGCATCAAGGATGCCGTCGGGTTTTCGCAGGCCGTGAAGACCTTTGCCGTGAATCAGGATATGTTCGGGTGTGTTCTCGATGGAGATGCCCATTTTGCGGAAACAGTCTATTGTGGAGAGACAGTCTGCGCCCTGCAGGAAATTGAGCACTTCTGTGGTCCCATTTGCCAGTGAACCGAACATTACGGCCCGGTGCGAGATGGATTTATCGCCGGGAACGGTTACTTCACCCTTAAGTTGATGTGCTTTTTGAAAGATCATGGTGTTCCTCCGTTGTGTTGTTTATGTTTTGTCTGTGCCTGTTATCCACTGCCGTATTGCGCAGTGTCAGTATTGCGGATCAGGAAGGACGCCTGGTATGGATCGTGTATCCCTGTCCGGTCAGTATGGCAGAGGCTTTCTCCACTGCATGTATCCCGTAGAATTCGATACGCAGGGCACCTTCGGCCAGTTCTCTGTTGTGATTGATACCGATATTCTTGATGCTTACCTCATCTGCCGCCAGCAGAGAGGCGATGGCGGCGATAGAGCCTGGTTGGTCTGTGATATCTACCGTCAGCACATATTCCGTTTTGATCGGGCCGCTGGAGGCAGTGATAAAAGATTCACGATAGCACCTTGCAGTGTCGAAGAAATCATAAAGCGCATCTGCGGCACCTTCATCTATTTTTGCGGAGATCTCTGTGAGACAGTTGATATATTGTTTCAATAAAACAGAGATATTTTCCCGGTTGGTCAGGCAGATCTGCTGCCACATCACCGGGGAGGAGGAGGCGATCCTTGTGATATCCTTGAAGCCTCCGGCAGCCACCAGCTTCATGATGCCTGTCTCGGAATCGGCATCTTTGACAAGATTTACGAGAGAGGCAGCAACAACATGAGGCAGGTGTGAGATGGCGGCGGTAACAAAGTCGTGCTCATCGTAGTTTAAGATGAGAGGGATCGCGCCCATGGCTTCTACCAGTAAACGATAGTCGGATACTCGCGCATCAGGAACCGCGGCAGATGGGGTCAGGATATAGTAAGCGTTTTCCAGAAGAGATGTCTTGGAGTTCTGATAGCCGAT
Source organism: uncultured Lachnospiraceae bacterium (assembly GCA_947175055.1). Lineage (GTDB taxonomy): Bacteria > Bacillota > Clostridia > Lachnospirales > Lachnospiraceae > UBA3282. The sequence goes on from CAMWLJ010000016.1 coordinate 41,524, forward strand.
ACGCTCGGAGCCTGTCATGGGATGTCCGCCAATAAACTGTCCATCCAGCCCGAGTGCTTCTACCTGGTGATGAATGTCGGTCTTCACACTTCCTACGTCGGTGAGGATCGTATGCGGCGACAGATATTGCTTTAAGGTTTGCAGGTTCTCGGCGTTACAGGAGACGGGAGCGCATAAGAAAATATAGTCGCAGCCTTCAAAGGCAGCACCGACGGCAGGACAGATTTCGTCCAGCACTTGTTCTTGCAGGGCCAGCTGCAGGGAGGATGTCCGGATATCGTATGCGATCAGCCGGGATTTGGGGTATGCCGCGCGGATTGCCTTGGCGATGGAGCCGCCGATCAGTCCAAGGCCAATAAAACCGCAGTTAAGTGTGTTCATAATATTTGCTGCCTTTCTCTATGGTATGTTTTATGGTATCGTATTTATAGATATATAGTAGAGGATGATCCATGATCTGGCGAAACGGGATCATGAGGGTTAGCTTGCTTGATCATATGGAATCAGGCCTCACGTACAGATACAGTATAACATTTCAAAAATTGCGCTACAAGAGAAAAGTCAAACATCACTGGAAGATAGTATATAGTGAAAATTGGGAAATAGAATAAAAAATTGACACAAAAATCGTGTGCAGAATGTATAATTGTTGTTGAAATTTTTTGCGTAATTTAGTAAAATATACTTATATTTGTGCTTGGGAATAAATCATCTATGAATTGCAGTATAAGACAGACTGATATTTGGCCCAATCATGAGTGAATAACAGAACTGGAGGATTGCGAGAAATGAACATTTACACAACGGATAAGATTCGTAACGTGGTATTGCTGGGGCACGGTGGCTGCGGTAAGACCAGCCTGGTGGAAGCGATGGCTTACCTGTCCGGTATCACTTCCAGAATGGGGAAAGTAGATGACGGGAACACAGTGAGTGACTTTGGCAAAGAAGAGCAGAAACGCCATATATCCATTGCGACATCTGTTATTCCGATCGAATGGGAAGGGGTGAAGATCAATGTGCTGGATACGCCCGGATTCTTCGATTTCGTAGGAGAAGTGGAGGAAGCTGTCTCTACGGCGGATGCGGCGATCATCGTAGTGTCCGGCAAGGCTGGCATGGAAGTAGGTACGGAGAAAGCATGGGAGCTTTGCGAGAAGTACAAGCTGCCAAGATTCGTGTTTGTAACGGACATGGATATTGACAATGCTTCTTTCAGACAGGTAGTGTCTGATATGACCGAGAAATATGGCAAGAAGATGGCACCGTTCCATCTGCCGATTCGTGAGAATGAGAAATTTGTGGGCTATATCAATGTGATCACAGAGCAGGCATACCGCTGGGAAGGCAAGGAAGTCGTAGAGTGCGATATGCCGGAATACAGCAAAGACAATCTGCAGCTGTGTCGTGATACTTTGATGGAGGCAGTGGCGGAGACGAGTGAAGAGTTTATGGAGCGCTATTTCAACGGTGAGAGCTTCTCCGAGGCGGAGATCAGGGCGGCGCTGCGTACGAATGTCATGGATGGCAGTATTGTTCCCATGTCCATGGGATCCAATGTACTTTGTCAGGGTGTTTACACGCTGCTTGACGACATTGTGAAATATATGCCAAGCCCGGAGAATCGTGAATTGGCGGGCATTGACCTTAAGAGTAATGAGATCTTCCAGGCTAACTACGATTTCTCGAAGCCGAAGTCAGCCTATATCTTTAAGACTATTGTAGATCCGTTTATCGGTAAATATTCTTTGATCAAGGTATGTTCGGGTGTATTTAAGAATGACGACACGATCTATAACGATGAGAAGGAAGTAGAAGAGAAGATCAACAAGCTCTATGTGATGCAGGGCAATAAGCCGATCGAGGTAAAGGAGCTGCATGCAGGAGATATCGGTGCGATCGCGAAGTTGACTGCAGCCAGAACCGGTAATACGCTTTCCACCAAGGCAAGAATCATCCGCTATGGTAAGGCTGAGATTTCAACACCATATACATACAAGAGATACAGGGCGAAGAATAAAGGGGATGTAGATAAGGTATCCCAGGCGTTGCAGAAGATGCGGCACGAGGATCAGACTTTATGGGTGGTCAATGACGGAGAGAACAGACAGACGTTGATCTACGGTATGGGAGACCTGCATCTGGAAGTGGTTGCCAGCAGACTGCTCAATGAATATAAGGTGGAGATCGAACTGGACGAGCCGAAGGTGGCTTACAGAGAGACGATCCGCAAGAAATCAGATGTAGAATATAAATATAAGAAACAGTCCGGTGGACACGGTCAGTATGGTCATGTCAAGATGCGTTTCGAGTCATCCGGCGATCTGGAGACGGCTTATGTGTTTGACCAGGAAGTTGTGGGCGGTGCTGTTCCGAAGAATTACTTCCCGGCTGTGGAGAAGGGCTTACAGGATTCCGTTGTCAGTGGACCGCTTGCAGCATATCCGGTAGTCGGTGTTAAGGCAGTGCTTTATGACGGGTCTTATCATCCGGTAGATTCTTCCGAGATGGCATTTAAGATGGCGACCATCCAGGCATTTAAGAAGGGCTTCATGGAAGCGGGACCTGTATTGCTTGAGCCTATCGCGAATCTGAAAGTGACGGTTCCGGATTCTTATACTGGTGATGTCATGGGCGATCTGAACAAGAAGAGAGGCCGTGTGCTCGGTATGAATCCTGCAGGAGAAGGCAAGACCGTGATCGAGGCTGATATCCCAATGGCATGCCTGAACGGATATTGCACAGACCTTCGTTCCATGACCGGCGGCCGCGGCAACTATATGTATGAGTTCGCAAGATATGAGCAGGCGCCCAGTGATGTACAGGCCAAGGAAGTGGCTGCGAGAGCCGGTAAGGTTGCTGAGTCCGGAAGTGATGCATAAGCATGAACAGATGGCTATACGGAGATAATTGGTAAAATTCAGACAGTCTCCAGCGGATGTCAAAGAGGTATAAACGACAAAACGTTTGCAAATATCATCAAATAGTATTGAAAAATGTAGTAGAAAATGGTAATCTATTCCTGCACAGCATATAGTAGTTTTTTCCTAGTATGCTGTGTAGGAAAGTACTCATGACAGGGGGAGTCTTCCGGACTGCTCGTTGCGTTGTTGAACTTTCTCGATCAGAGAAATAGTAAGAAAAAGAAAAAATGCCAATTCTGTCTGCACCAGGATTGGCATTTTTTCTTTTACTTACTATAACATCTCACCGTCTAAGTATCACAGTAATTTCCAAAAAATATTAGAATATGGATCAGTAAAGTCATCCGGACCATAACGAAAAATGTAACAGTTCAGCCCTCCTCATTTATAAAAGCGTCTGCTGCGCAGCCGACGCCGCTTTGCGGCTCAACTTTAAACGAACTTTGTTCGTTTTTTTATACTGAGGGCGCTCCGCTCATAAAATAATCTGCTGCCAGAGTTTTGTGTGCAAGCACCCGCACACAGTCCGCAGATTATTTCATGGCTGAACTGTTACCGAAAAATTAAGAACTACTGCGCAAAACGGTTGACAAATCCGGCAGGTATACTACAA
>CAMWLJ010000017.1 GCA_947175055.1 uncultured Lachnospiraceae bacterium
TCGGCACAAATTCTTGGTTGAATAAATTGCTCATCAGAGAATTTATTCAACCTTATATCCATTCTAAATATAGCACTGATAGGCCGGAAAATCAATTTATGTTTGAGTTTTACAATCACACTGTCGGAGAGCTATAAAACAAATTTGTTTAGAGTGTAAGCAAAAAATCAAGCAAATGGAAATCCGCAAGATTTTGTAAATGAATGTAGAAGAGTTTTAAAGAAAAGTGGTGCAGTGTATATAGCTGACCCAGTACAGGCTTATAGAAAAGGGAAAGGAGTATTCCTTAAAGCAATAAAACATCAAACTTCCGACTGAAAAAGGCAGTAATTCTCCCCTCCCACATCCCGACTCTATATATTAAATAAATTAAGCTGCATATTCCGTTGACTCTTAACTTTCCGTTCCGTGATCTTATCCAGTTCGGTTACTTGACTACAGAGTAACGGGGAACCGGAGTCGTATGCTTCAAAGGTTCGCTTACGAATATTAGCGTTATGATTGGCATAACAATATGCGCAGCCATTTTGACAGGTGTTATAAAGCCCAAGATCAATACTTACAGCACATCCGCATTCCGAACGTTGATTTTTATCTTTGCTTACATCTATAGAGCAATCAAGCAATTTAGCGATAAGTTTCTCATCAATGCAGTGAGCATGATCGATGCCGTAGGCGGATAAGTCGATATCTTCGGCACAAGTATCTATTTTTAGACCGTAGGAATGAGCGATTTCGGAAAGGCTTTTTGCAATGGTATTTTTCTGGTCATAGGACAGCTCACAAATATTTTTTCCTTTTATGTTATTTGAAATTGTTGTGTATAGATCAATAAAACTTATGGTAACTTTTTCTGTATGATCGCACAATTGTCTTGCGATGTATTCAAATTTTTCAATATGCCAGTTTATAGAGTACCGGCTGTTAAGAATGATAGGATCATACCGCCATATGACACGTTGCCTGCCAATCAATTCTGATAAAACTTGAAAAGTCTGTATTCTGTCCTCCAAAGAGGGAAGATTTGCTTCAAGATCTTTATTATATGCGTTAAGAGTAAACTGAAAATAATACATATACTCGTTTAGTCTATCCAGCTTGCCTATGAGTGGATTTGGGTTTTTGCTCCAAAAAACGATGCAATCAACAATGCTCGGCATGAGGTTGATCTTGCTGACCTGATGTATGTTCATGGGGTTTCTAACATATGCATACTGCGCCTCGATTCTGTTGATGAACCACTCAGAAAAAAAAGCTGGAATATCAGTTCTTCTGCTCGCACTTATTATCATATTTACCTCCATTCCGAAGCGCTTTGCGCTGAGGACGCGAGCAGAATTTCAGATTCTGCTCTGCGATCAATAGAATTTGTGACGCTTCGGCACAAATTCTTGGTTGAAGAAATTGCTCATCAGAGAATTTATTCAACCTTACCTCCATTCCGAAGCGTTTTTGCGAAGGATGCGATCAAGGGGGTTAGAGCGACCCCGCAATCCGGTTTTCTCCATATAGTTTAACATAATTTGCGTGGCTGTTCGACCAAAGTTGCTTTGTTTTGCAGTTTTAATATGGCAATGTTCATCTTTTGTAGGAGATTTGCATTTTGTGCAATGGCTGCAGCAAGAGATGTGATGCTAAGTTCGGCGTAGACCGGAAGGTAGTGGTATTCGGTGATGCCCTTCAGGCCGGTAATATTGGACAAAACATCTGGCAAGCCCCTATATTTTAATGGTGTGGTATCTGGCAATGTGCTATACTAAAAGTATAATTTTAATCTTTCATACAACAGGATGTTTCGTGATAAAGCTTGCAGAACAGAAAGGATACGCATGAAATTTTTACATTTGGGAGATCTACATTTAGGAAAAGCACTGAGCGATTTTGACCTGATCAGGGATCAGAAGTATATCCTCGATCAGATTCTTTATATTGCAGATAAGGAATCCGTAGACGGCGTATTTATCGCCGGGGATGTGTATGATAAGTCTATTCCAAGCGAAGCGGCGATGAAGCTTCTGGACTATTTCCTGATCGAACTGGCCCGCAAAGAGATAAAGGTATTTATGGTGAGCGGTAACCATGATTCGGATGATCGTTTGAATTACGGGAGCACGCTGTTTGCAGCCAATCAGATATTTATATCGGCGGTCTTTGACGGAACACTTCATAGACAGAGGGTTTCCGACGGGGATACGGAGATCGATATATACATGCTCCCGTTTGTCAAAGCCTCTCAGGTAAGGCATTATTTTCCGGATGAGGATATAGAGAGTTACGATGACGCTGTACGGATCATTATAAGAAACGCGCCCATAGACAAGAACAATAAGAATATTTTGGTGGCACATCAATTTGTTGCAGGGAAGGAAGAAGATCCCGCACTTGCAGGCTCCGAAGGCGTTGGAACGCAGAGTGTGGGTATGGTTGAAAAGATCGGTTATGACTGCTTTGATGAGTTTGACTATGTGGCATTAGGTCATATTCATTCTCCGCAGAGAGTCGGAAGAGATGAGGTTCGGTATGCAGGTTCTCCACTTAAATATTCACTTAGCGAGGCAAACAATGAGAAGTCGGTTCCGCTCATTACGGTGTCGGCAGAAGGAGGAGTCAAGATAGAACTTGTTCCCCTGAAGCCGATGAGGGACATGAGACACATAAAGGGAACGCTGCGGGAACTGCTGGATGCAAAGAATGTGAAAGCGCCGGAGGATTTCATCTATGCAACATTGACAGATGAGGATATCATCAACGATGCGATGGGAGTATTCCAACAGATCTATCCGAATACGGTCCGGATTGACTACGATAATTCGCATACGAGAGAGATTGAGCAGGTGGATATCAGCAGAATTGCCGAGAACAAATCATTCCCGGAGTTGATCGGAGACTTTTACAGGCTGATGTATGGGTGTGAGATCACGGAAGAGGAGATGGATATCATGAGGACGGCAGCACGAGAGGCAGGTGTTATCAATGAAGCCGATTAAACTGATCATAAGCGCGATTGGTCCCTATGCGGGGAAGATTCCGGCAATAGAGTTTGATGCCTTTGAAGAAAAGGGACTGTTCTTGATATCCGGAGACACCGGAGCTGGGAAAACTACGATATTTGATGCCATATGCTTTGCATTATATGGAACGACCAGCGGAACATATAGGGATACGAAAAATTTAAGGAGCGAATACGCAGGAGATTCTGCGCCAAGTTATGTGGACTTCTATTTTTCCCATCAAGGGCGTGAATTTCATGTATGGAGGCAGCCGTCTTATGAAAGGCAGAAACAACGTGGCTCCGGTGTGATAATAGAGAATGAAAAGGCGATTTTTTACGAAGAGGGACGGACGCCGATAGAGGGATTGACGCGGGTCAATAACGCCGTAAAGGAATTGCTGCATATCAATGAGAAGCAGTTTAAGCAGATCGTGATGATTGCGCAGGGTGAATTCTGGGATTTGTTGAATGCCAAAACGGATCAGAGAACAGAGATACTGCGTACGATATTCTTAACAAACGGCTATAAGAATATAGAGTACAAGTTGAAAGATCGAATGGATGCAAGTTACAAGATCAAAGTAAAGGCTGAAGACAGTATCATCCAGCATTTTGAGGACGTGGCGGCAATCGAGGAGGATGCGCTTTATGATGAGTTGGAGGATCTTAAGAGCAGGGCCGGACGATCTGGCAGTGCGTGGAATCTGGATGAGATCTTAGACGTAATGGAGCGGCTGATCTTGTCGGACAGAGAAAGGTTAAAGTGCGTTAAAGCAGATCTGCAAAAAGCAGAGGCAGAGCTTAAGAAGAACAGTGATGAGCTTGCGCTGGCTAAGACCAATAACAGCTTTATTGAGAAAAGAGACAGGCTTGAAAGGGAAAAAGGGGAGCTTGAAAAAAGGAAGGCAGAAATTGATGAGACGATCTTGCTTTTGGAGAAACAAAAGAAGGCTACGCGCAATGTGAACCCGTCTTATGTTGCATGGACAAAGAAATGCGGTGAGGTATCTTTGAGCCAAAAGCAGATCAAAGAAGCAGAATCCAATCTGGAAACGGCCGTGGCAGCCGCCAGACAGGCTAAAGACGCGTTTGACGGTACCAAACAACAGGAACCGGAAGTTGACAGATTAAAGCAGACGATAAGCAGGATCGACGATGAGGAACCGAAGTATCAGCAGAAGCAGGAACTGGCCGGAACTCTGAGAGAACTTGAAGAACGCGATAAAAATATTGAGGCAGAGGCAGCGGAATTAAAAGAATGTGAGAAATCTCTGAAAGAGAAGATAAACGCTTATACTAAGACGGTCAGGGAATTGAAGGGTAAGCCGGTGGAGCTGACAGAGGCAAAAAACGAGAGTGAAAAGCTTAAGGAACTTTTGACGGATATAGATGCAATATCAGACGATCAGATTCCGGAAAGAGAAAAAAGGAAAAAGGCTCTTTCCAAAAAGCAGAAGGCATTTATCGATGCACGTTATAAATATGAAGAGGCGAGCGGCAGGAGGGAAGAGGCCGAGCGCGTTCTCGAAGACAGCCGAGCCGGTATTTTAGCGAGAAGACTCGTAGAGGGGGAGAAATGTCCCGTGTGTGGCTCAGTGCATCATCCGGAGCCGGCTATGGTTAAAGAGGCTTCGATCTCGGAAGATGATTTCAAGAAACTTCAAGAAGAAGAGTCAGAACTTCTAGAGAAAAAGAACAATGCACATATGCAAGCAGAGAAGGCAAAGACGTCATTGGAAGAATTTGATGGACAGCTCAGGATGACTATATTGGATCGCATTGCAAACGCGCTTCCGGACATGGATATGGAGGGGAAGACTCTTGAGGAACTGATCGAGGTAGTAAAGGAAGCAAAGAAGAGCGTGGAGGCAATGTCAAAGGAGAATATCAGAACATGTAATACCCTTGACAAGGAGTGCAAGACGCTTAAGAAGGCGGAAAAGGCTCTCGAGGCAGCGCAGGGAGATGAAACAGAGAAGCTTAATCTGAAAAAAGAAGAACTTGACGAAAACAAGCACAAGATCAGACAGGAATTGACGGCAACGAGAGCAATATTAAAGACGCTTGAGAAATTGAGTTTCCCGGATTGGGAAACGGCAGAAGAAGAGAGAAAACGGGCGGAGACGAAGAAAAATAAGATATTGGATGATATTGCGAGGGCGGAGGCGGAAAAGGAAAAGGCAGATAACAATGTTTCCGCTGTCCGGTCAGCGTTAAAGACATTGCGCGGCAGTCTGGAACAACAGGCGAAGGATGAAGAAGATTTAAGAAAGAAGTTGGAAGAAGAAGTCAGTGCAAATGGATTCTCTTCCGTAGAGGAAGCGCTGAAATGTGTTGTGAGTGAAGATGATCTCACATCGTCGGACAAGGTGATCAATGAATATAATATGGCTGTCGCAACGAACAAGAACCAGCTTGCGGATGCGAAGTCGGATGCAAAAGGGAGAAAGATCATAGATATCGAGGCATTAAAGGCTGTATGTGATGAGCAGGGCACAAATGTAGCGTTGATCAGGAAGAACTGTAACAATAGTGAAAACAGAATAAGCACGAATGAAGAGAAACAGAAGAGTATTCTTGACAGGAGAGAAGAACTGGAGAAAGCACGTAAAGAGCATGTGAACTGCCGGCGGCTGTATGATCTGGTCAAGGGCACGACCGGAAACGGAAAGATCACACTGGAGCAGTATATACAGGCTGCGGGATTTGACGGGATCATCGCCGCTGCGAACAGGCGGCTTCTGCCGATGAGCGACGGGCAGTATGAGCTATATCGTCAGGAAGATTCCCTCGGTAAGAAAAGCAATAATTTCCTTGATCTTGAAGTGCTGGACAATTATACGGGTCACAGAAGACCTGTAGGAAATCTTTCCGGTGGAGAAAGCTTTAAAGCTTCGCTGAGCCTCGCCCTGGGGCTATCTGATACAGTGTCGTCTAATCTCGGCGGTGTGCAGATGGATGCACTTTTTGTGGATGAAGGTTTTGGAACGCTAGACAGGAAATCGATCGACAGTGCAATGGAAATTCTGATCAACCTGACCGGAAGCAACAAGCTGGTGGGGATCATCAGCCATCGGGAGGAGCTTATGGAGAATATTCCACAGCAGATCAAGGTCAAGAAGACAAAAGACGGAAGCCAGATCACCATCGAATGCGGCTTATAGTCTGCTGCGTTCTATTGTATACAAACTGCTTCGGAATGGGAAAATGATCTGTAGTGATTTTCATCCGTTTACAAAAATATCAGATATATTGAATTTTGAACAGCCAACTATGAGTTATTTTTCAAAGGAAGTATTTGAAGGGGAAATGGCACATGCCCGTTTCTTTGAAGAAAGTGTCCGTAGGCAGATGCCGAAGTGCAGTTATAGAAAGTATACAATTAGTGAGATCATCAATTCAGTCATCAATAGTGGCTTTTTGTTAAGAAAGTTTGATGAGCATCCTGCATGGACTAATGAAAAGATACCGGGAGAATTTACTATTATAGCGAGTAAATGATAAACCTCAGATTGTACGTAAGCCTATTTCGGCAGGATCAGTACGACTTTGAAGGTTTGCATTGACACTCACAAAGGCGATGATATGTCCTGGAGAGAGTCGGCGAAAATGATTGACCTGATTCATTCTGCGTGCTATACTGTATATACTATACATGAACAGTAAGATATTGACCGGAAGATGGATAGCAGTGGAGAAATAGAGATGAACATTGTGATATCAAATCAATCGGGCGCACCGATTTACGAGCAAATAAAGGAACAGATCAAAGAATCTATTTTGTCAGGAGCACTGGTCGAGAATGATCCGCTGCCATCACTTCGTCAGCTTGCGCGTGATCTGCAGGTAAGCTTGATCACCACTACCAGAGCATACAGTGAATTGGAATTGGAAGGGTTTGTTCAGACAATGCCCGGAAAGGGTGTTTATGTAAAGAAGATCGATGCCTCTTTTATCCGCAATAAATACTTACAAGAAGCTGAAGGTGCCCTGACTATTGCTGTCCGGTGCGGAAAGCTGGCCGGATTGTCGGTAAATGACCTGCATACTATGCTGGATGCGATTGAGAGAACGAAGGATGGGTGTGAAAAAATCTGAAATTCTGCTCGCGTCCTCAGCGCAAAGCGCTTCGGAATGGAGGAAAAAATGAGCAATGTGATCGAAATATGCAACCTTAGGAAAGTATATAAAAATTTTATGCTGGATGACATAAGTTTTTCGGTTCCCGGCAGCTTTGTATGTGGTTTTATCGGTGAAAACGGCGCAGGAAAAACTACTACCTTGAAGCTTATTCTGGGTATGGCCATGAAGGACGGCGGAAGTATTAAGTTGTTTGGCAAGCCTGCGGATGATGTCTCGCTGAAAGAAGATATAGGTGTTGTGTTTGAACAGCCATATTACCAAGAGGACTGGACTCCTATTGATGTAGAAAAGGCTATGCGTCCTTTCTACAGGAAATGGAACAGCACAACCTTTCATCAATATTTAGAACGGTTTTCCCTTAACCCGAAGCAAAAGTATAAGACGATGTCACGTGGTATGAAGATGAAATTGGGCATGGCAGTCACATTGGCGCATGATGCAAAGCTGTTACTGCTGGATGAGCCTACTTCGGGACTGGACCCTGCCTGCCGTGATGAGATGCTTGAGATATTCCGGGATTATATGGTGGAAGAGGGCAGGACGATATTCTTTTCTACCCACATAACGAGTGACCTTGAAAAGATTGCCGATCATATTATCTATATCAAAAACGGAAGAATTGTGTATAGCGGGTTAAAGGATGAGTTGATCGAAAAATATTGTCTGGTCAGAGGCGGCGTGGGGGATTTACCGCGATCAAAGCGTGATCAGATATTTGGATTGCGTGAGTATACCGGTGGTTTTGACGGTATGATCGAGATAAAGGATATTGCGGGTTTTCCCGGCAGTGTGGTCGCAGAAACAGTGTCTCTTGACGATATTATGGTACGCATGAGCAGGAGGGCAGGGTATGATGAAACGAATGGCTGTATTTGATTGGAATGCGATGAAATGTTTTCACCTGCGGATTTTGCTGATCCCGGTAATTTCGTTGGCGGCCGGTTTTATTACGGCGTTGTTAGTAGTTCCGACTAATGTGTTTATGTGTCTGTTTTTTACGGTCAACGCTTTTGCGGTGGAAGAAAAAGGCGATCTGAACAAGCTGTATTTAACACTACCGGTCAAGCGCTCCTCGGTAGTGGCTGGCAGATATGTTTTATCCATTTGCATGGGATTTGTCGGATTAGTGACAGGCATCCCGCTGGCAATTCTTGCAGACAGCTTTTCGTTATCACATTATTATGGTCCTCTCGGATGGTTTTTGCCTGTTGTAACGATGAGTTATCTGTTATTTGCGATCTTCAACCTTTGTATGTTTCCGATCTTATTCAAGATGGGATATAGCAAGGGGAAATATTGGGGAACATTTGTACCGGTCGCACTCTTTTGGATGCTGTACAGTGCATGGGTGACCATCTCGTCCTTGCCGGGAAATGAGCATTTGCTCTTTCATGCACTCGAATATGCCAGCAAACATATGTTTCTGGTGAATGGCGGTATTATCGTTGCGGCCACTTTGCTCTTGCTATGTTCATTTTTGCTCTCCCAAAAGCTATATGCAGATCGAGACTTTTAAGGAAAGGGCGACTGCATATTACTGAAAGAACGGGTTTGGCATGAAATCAGCATTAAGACGGGAAAAGGGCAAATCTATGGCAATATGAAAGCCAGACAGAAATGAGGTTTATTATGGCGAACATTCTGGTCGTTGAGGACGAAAAGAACATGCAGGAGATCATCACAGAATATATGCGGCGGGGAGGTCATACCTGTTATACGGCGGACGATGGCGTGGATGCGCTGATGATATTGAAGAATGATCCGATGGATTTAATGATACTGGATATCATGATGCCTCTCCTTGACGGTTTTTCTGTCTGTAAAATGGCAAGGGAGATGAGCAATATCCCGATTATCATATTAACTGCCAAGGGCAGTGAAGACGATAAGCTGAAGGGCTATGATCTGGGCGCAGATGATTACATGACAAAGCCATTCAGTCCTAAAGTGCTGCTCGCCAAAACCAATGTTTTGCTGCGCCGTACTTCCGCCAGCCCGACAGACGCCGTTAACTCTCTTAACGGGGGGAAGATTTCGATGATTCCTGCTTCGCATAAAGTGTTTCTGGACGGACAGGAGATTGCGCTGACCTATAAGGAGTATGAACTGCTTTATTTTTTCATGTCAAATCCCGGACAGATCTTTACCAGAGAGCAGCTGCTCAACAGGATATGGGGATATGATTTTGAGGGGACGACAAGAACGGTGGACACGCATATCAAAACCCTCCGCCAGAAATTAGGCAGCGAGGGGCGGCATATCGTAACGCTGATCCGTTCGGGCTACAAATTCGAGGTGACGGCATGAGAATAAGTGACAATAGGAATGTTTTCGGTATCCGGAAGAAAATACTGCTGGCATCTAAACTGATGGGGGTTATCTTGGTGCTGTCTTATGTGTTTTTTACCGGATTGCCTTTAAACGCAGATTTCTCTTTTATGATCTGGCTTGTCTTTGTAGCCGTATTGATCTGTGTGATCGATCTGTGGATGGCCAGATTTATTACAAAGCCTGTATCGGAGTTGAATGACGCTGCCCGAAACATGGCAGACCTGGACTTTTCTCGGCCCTGTAAGGTGACAGGGCATGATGAATTTGGCGAGCTTTCCTGCAGCCTGAACCTTATGGCCGAAAGCCTGCAGGAAGCGTTTGCGAAGCTGGAAGATGCAAACAGAGAACTGGAGCAGGATGTGGAACAGAAAAGGCACTTGCTGGCGGAGCGGAAAGAGCTGGTAGATAACCTGTCCCATGAAATGAAGACTCCGCTGGGGGTGATCCGGGCTTATGCCGAGGGCGTGCAGGATGAGACGGATGAGGCAAAACGACAGAATTATGCCGGGGTCATCATAGCGGAAACGGAGCGCATGAACCGCCTGATCACTACTTTGCTCGATCTGTCTGCATTGGAAAATGGGGCAGCACAGCTTCGCCCGGAACGTTTTGACTTTGTAGAATTTCTGGAGACCGTAGCCGGGAGGCTGTTGATGGATATTCCGGATGCCGATTTTGACCTGCAATACGAGCTGCCGGAGCAGCCTGTCTATGTCAATGCTGACAAGAGCCGGATGGAGCAGGTACTTGACAACCTGATCGTCAATGCGAAAGGTAATGTGCGGCCTGGCGGCATTTTGGAGCTGTCGCTGAAGGAATGCGACGGTATGCTGGACTTTTCTGTCTATAATCAGGGAATCCCCATCCCCCAGGAAAACCTTTCAAAGATCTGGACGAAGTTTTACTGTGACAGAAATGCAAAATGCAGCGGTTCAGGTCTCGGGCTTGCGATCGTTGCACAGATACTTTCTATGCAATGTCTGCCGTACGGTGTCGCAGATCAGTCGGATGGCGTGCGCTTCTACTTTTCTATTCCCGTTGTAGAATAAAAGCGGGTCATAGATTTCACATCAACTTCACATCAATTTCACATGGATCTCAACGCGCTTTATTATCCTTACCTCATCAAGAGAAACTTGTTCTCGGAATATGGAGGTAAGGATTGTGTTTTTAGGATTGGAATGGTACTGGTGGCTTGTTATCCTGGCGGTGCTCATCGTCTCGGTCCCGTTTAAGATAAGGTTTATGAAATGGTGGGGCAGGCGGGAGCAGGGAAAAACCAGGGAAACGCATGGGAAATGGGGGGGATGATGAATGATTGAAGTGAAAGGCCTGACCTTTTCCTACGGAAAAGACAAACAAGCATTACACGGTCTGGATTTCACTGTGGAGGATGGGGAGATTTTTGGATTCTTAGGCCCGAACGGTTCCGGGAAGTCTACGACACAAAAGATATTGACAGGTATTTTGAGAGGATATGGCGGCAGGGTATCTCTGTTCGGAGAGGACAGGAACAACATCCATACACAAGACTTTTTTCAGAAGATCGGCGTCCTGTTTGAGTTCCCTTATCTGTATGCTAATTTAAGCGCCATTGACAACCTGCATTATTTTTCTTCGTTCTACCCCAAAGAACAGCTGCGGGAGGCAGAGGAACTGCTTGAGGAGCTGGAATTTAAGAAGGACTTTCTGAGGAGACCAGTGTCCTCTTATTCAAAAGGGATGCGCCAGCGTGTCAGTATGGCGAGGGCCCTGATCAGTAATCCGAAACTCCTGTTTCTGGATGAGCCGACCAGCGGCCTTGATCCTGCCGGAGCTGTCCTTTTCCGACGGATCATAGAGAAGGAGCGGCAGAAAGGGACGACGGTATTCGTGACCACCCACAATATGTTCGACGCAGACCTGCTCTGTGACAGGGTAGCGTTCCTCTCGAATGGGAATATCGTTGCCCTCGACACGCCGGGCAATCTGAAGGAGCAGAACAGCAGCCGCAGCATTGTTGTTGAGTATGTGTATCAGGGCTGGCGGGAGGAACGGACGATCGAAGCGTCAGAGCTTAAGGCGGGTATCCCTTTTGCGTGTGATGAGCTGATAAGCGTTCATTCGCAGGAGCCGACTTTGGAGGATATATTTATCCGGTATGCGGGAAGGGGGTTGTCTTAATGTGGAAGAACCTCTATGCTCTGTTCAAAAAGGATTGCCGGATGATGGCGTCGGGGAAATTCTTCTTTGTGGCGTTGGGGTCGCTCCTGCTTTATACGGTATTTATTCACTTTGGCTATCTGAAATTTATGGATAGCAGTGCCGGCATCTACAATGTATACCTGTATGACCCAGCAGGGACTTTGGACGGAATTTCTCCTTTCGTCCGTTTGGCGGCTTCCCGGGAAGAACTAGATGAGGCGCTTGCCAGGGATACGAGCGGCGGTGTGGGAATCAGCATGACAGATGGCAGGCCGGATGTCATATTGTACAGGGGAGCAGAAAAAGCAGACCGTCATAGAGTTGATTATGCATTGTCTTTGCTGCATTTAGACGGGGAGTATACACCGGAAGTGGTGGGCAGCAACACGCCGGAAATGAAGCAGCGCAGGGAGATCACATGTGAACTGCTCTTTATTGAGATCGTTGCCGTAGGATTTCTGGGGATCGCTTCTGTGCTGTTTAAAGAGAAACAGATGGGTGTGATCCGCGTCCATGTCATTATGCCGCTGGAAAAGAACCTCTTTATTTTTTCCAAGGTGATGCTTTTCTTACTGACAGATCTGGCCTTTGCGGCGCTGATGACTATATTTAATGTCGGACCGGCAGAGGCGGGGATCATATTGCCTGCCGTATTGATACAGACTGCGATCTTATCCCTGATCATGGCGCTTACGGGGTTCGGCTGTACGATGCTGTTAAAGGATTTCAGGCAGTTTTCGCTGGCTTATCTGGCAATCGCTCTCTTTGTGGCGACGCCTGTCTTCCTGTCGGCCAACACATCGATCAAAATGACATGGATTGGCTGGCATCCTTTTTATCATGTTTATATGGGCTTGAAGAACGCATTTTTCGGTATGCCCGTTACAAGTCCGGTTTATTACATTTGCGCAGTGTGTGCCATTATCCTGCTCTTTGGCATTGTAGGAGCGGCGTTTAGTCGAGAAATGGGGAGGGAGGGGTGACGATGAAAGGATTGCTCTATCAGCTTAAAAGCGTCAGGAAGGATAAGTTCTGTATCATGTCATTTCTCCTGCCCATTGTGGTAGCCATGGCATTGAACTTTATCGGCTCCATCGACCTGTCTTCTTTGGGAGAATATGATTTCGGTGTGGTCGCTGGCGATGTGGCGCCGGAAACGCAGAGATGGCTTGCGAGATATGGCTCTGTCACGATCTGCCAGACGAGGGAAGAACTGCTCGCAGCGATCAGGGAACCTTCTACGAACCTGGTCGGCGTGGAGAGGGATGGAGATGGTATCAAGACGATCATAGCCGGCGATGAATTAGCGATATGGCAGCAGACGGCGGGTACCCTCCCGGCTCTCTATAGACAGCGGGAAACAGCGGCAGGGGCGGACATACAGGTTTTGGAACAGCCGGACGTGCTGGCAGGGTATCAGTACCTCTTTACTGCAATGACGCTGATCGTTGCGATGTTCATGGGCTGTACCTTTAACGCAATGAACATTATTACAGAAAAGGAAGAGGGAATCGCGCTGATCAATGAAATACTGCCTATGACATCCAGGCAATATGTGGTTCAAAAAATTTTCATCGGCTTTCTATTTGGCTGTCTATCTTCTGTTATTGCGACGGCACTCTGCTTCAGACTCATTTTTGCCGGGGCGGTAGTCATGCTGACGCTGATCGTATTGTCGGCCTTCGTGTCAGCCCTGATCGGCCTGTTTATTGGGCGCATCTCGGAAGGGCTGATGACAGGCGTGGTCTATATCAAGATCGTTATGATCGTGTTTATGGCGATTCCGCTGCTGAAGTATCTGGTGGCGGAAGGAAACGAAGCTGTTTTGCGCCTCTGCTACCTGGTTCCGTCCAGTGCCACATTTGAAGGGATCATGGATCTGGCGAATGGCGGGATGGCGACCGCCGGCAAAGATATAGTTATTCTTTTCGCGCACTGTGTCGTTTGGCTTTTATTCTATCTGCTTCTATCCGGAATACCGACACATGGATCTTCGACAAAATGATGCGGCATGAATTATGAATGGAATGTAGTTGGCAGATTGAAAGAGAGAGGAATCTGTGATATGATACCTGATATAAGCAAAGTAAATACCAGCCTCGCAGATGGCTGGAAACAAGTGCAGATCGGAAGTTGGAGGAGATATGCCAAACAACGATAAAGGAGACAGGATCTATGAAAAATTATACTCAGGTTTATGTAAAGAACAGTATGGAGGCAGCAGAAACATATTGTAAAGCGTTTGGCGCAGAAATAACACTTGAGATGAAAGATAGCAGTGGAACTGCCTATGAGCACTGTGAACTATCGGTTGATGGCGAGGGCTTTTTGGCGATAAGCGAAGCACAAAATCCTTGTGATGTAGATTTTGTCCACAAAATGAAGTGGGAAACGATGACCTTTAATGTATTTGAGATGGGAACCGAAGAACGTGTCCAGCGTGCATTTGATGTTTTGCGTGATGGCGGAGTTGTTATCGATGCGATCCATGAGTTGCCGTGGAGTAAATGCTGTGCCACTGTGATTGATAAGTATGGCGTATGCTGGTGGATCGCTATCTGATCTGCAGTTGTTTAGCCTGTTGTGATGCTTTAGGATGGAGGGTGACCTGCCGGGAGCATTATGAAGATATTAAGAAACTGTTAGAGGTGCGTCGTGATTCATGATAAGTGGGCGGGGATATTCCCCGCCCGAAGTTTTGCTCATTGTATCTGTTGCAGGATCTTAGGATCTTTGATCTTATCATCCTCCGCAAAAAGAAGGATCTTCGACATGATCTCCGCAGTCTTCGGGTCTTCGTCCACGAAGGGCAGGAAGATGCGGCCTCGGTGCTGAGAGTGGACAGGCACAACGAAGAGCATGGCGTTTCCGATCTGATGCACTACACCGCTGCCGAGGTGGACGGTGTACTGCCCGAGTTTGCCGTCGATGATGGCATGATTGCCTTCCAGACGGACGTTTTTCGTGCGGAAAAGGGAGAGGCTGCAGGCTGCGACGGCCCGGCGCATCTCGATGGTGGAGTGGCTTGTCTCGGGATCCACGCCGCCGGCATGGGCGACACTGACCGCCAGATCTACATCCCGCATGACTTCGCTGTAGATGATATCGGGGATGTCCTTGATCTTAAGGGCGGCACCTGTTTTGCGTTCCGTAAAGACCACGTATTCCAGAGTGGGCGCTTCGACATCGCTTGGAGAGAACCAGTCTGCCATAGCGTAAATGCGTGCCACGATATTTTCTTTATAATAAATCTTCTGCAGGCCATCGTCGTAGTCCGCTACCCAGCGTCGGCTGCGCAGGGCGCCCACTGTCTTTTGGGGCTGGATCTGGTTGCCGGAGAAGAGCATGGATTCTTTCTTCTCCAGTTCCTCGTCCAGCTTCACGTAAAGTTCCCGGAAGACCTGCTTAAAGGGTTGTTTGATCTGTTTCTCGAAAAGCAGTTTCTGGTATTCGTGCCAGTGGCCGCTCTTGTACAGGTCGAAGGGGTGCGCGATCAGGATCTGGTCCTCGGCGTCGACCGGGTGGATGGCGCCGGAGAAATCTGCAATGCCGTCCGGAGTGAGGAAACCCAGCGTTTCCTGGATCGTTTTCACTACCAGCGTTTCCGTGATCGGGCGGGCCACCGGATTCTGGTACATTTCGAGAAATTCCCAGACTTCAAAGGTGGTTCGGTCTTCCATGGCCTGTTCCATCATCTGTCTGGTCCGGCTGTACTGTTCCTTGAGCTGTTTGGCGACTGCCTGGAATTTCAGTACGGTTTCGTCTTTCTTATATTTGGTGGGGACAGACTTAAGGAGTTTGCCGTCTTTGCGGCACTTTAGGCTGCTCTTACCGTTCTCGTCCACGTCTACCATCAGTTCGATCTCGCCGGCCGGCTGCCAGTCAAAATATTCCGCAGATTGCCGGGCCAGCTGTCCTTCCATACGCAGTACGAGACGTGTCACATCCGTAAAGCCGGCATTGACGCTTAGGTTGCGCAGAGCGATCTCTACGGCCCGGCCTTCGCTGGCCCGCCGCTGGGCGCCGAACTGGCGGCTTTCTTTCTTGTATTTCTGGATAAAACGGTAGCGCAGCAACATCTCGGCCTCCCGCTTCTTCTTATCGCCGGAGAGGGGCAGCAGGCCAAGGCTCATCAGCAGATCCTTGTTGCGCTTGGCGTCGATCTCTGCTGTCAACACATCCCAATCTGCTTTGCCCAGGGCGGCGTCTGCGTACTTTCTGGCCCGGCCGTGGGCAATGCCGGAGGAGGAGTATTTGGCGGCGTCATAGAGCAGCTTGAAATTTTTCTCTCCGAGCTTCTCGTAAGCCTCGAAAAACCAGTGGATATCAAATGCGCCGTCCTGCAACTCCTCCGGAGAGAGAGGCGTATACTTAGCGATGGTGGACAGTACCTGCTCATCGAACAGCTCGCTTGTATGTGCCATGAAATAGTAACAGGCACTGGCGAAACCGGGCAGCGAGAGATATTCTTCCAGCAGGGGGATCCACTGTTGGGCATACATGGCGAGTTCTACGAGCCGCTTCTTCGTGATATCGGTGCCCTGCAGAGCCCTTCGCAGATCGGCGGCGGTCTCTTCCTGCTTTGGCATGGAGACTTTCAACAGATGGCTGAGCACGCACTTCCGGTCTGCGTTGCTGGAATAATAGCCGTAACCGCGCTCCAGCGGGTCCTTTCCCAGGGCAGTCAGGATCTGGATCATATAGTCAATGCCGTAGATGACCTGAATGTTCATGACCTCCGACGAGAACGGTGTAGGCTGCTCGCCGCGCTTTAGTTCCACCGCAAGGACTACAGGGAGGGCTTCCCGGTATAGTGCATGTGCAAAAACCATCTCCGGCATTTCTTCACCGATCGTATCGAAGTGGTATTTGCCGTCTGCAGGTTTGATGGTATCTGCTCCGAAGAAGGCGTTTAAGGCGTGAGGCTTTGCCTTGCGGGAAGTCACGGCACCCTTCTGTTCCACAGTGCTGATAGGTTCTAAAAGGGCACCCAGGCGGAAGAAAGTGAACACTGCTTTATAGAACAGATCCTTATCCCAGAGGCCCCGCACATAGCACTGCACGTAGTCGGAAAGCTGGACATATTTGTCCTGGCTGTTGTAGGCATAACGTGGCTTCTCCCGTGCTTTTTGCTTGTTATAATACAACTGCAGGCGGAAACGCAGGGCAAAGGAGGCTTCCCACGCTTCGTTCCCGGCTTGCATGATCCACTGACACAGACTGGAGAAGATGGGTAGTTCCGTGGCGCGGCGCGTGTAAGTCTCTACAATACCGCGCCAGCGTACTTCCTGCTCGGAAAAAAGGTCGGTGGAGGTATCCAGGACCGTCAATAGTTTGGCGATTCCGCAAAGCCCGAAGGACACTGACAGGGACTGCGGGACATACTGCTGGAACAGCACCGGCAGGATCGTGGTCACCTGAGCGCTGTAGGTGAGTTTTACATTCAGCTTGGAGAACGGCGGCTTCTTCAAAAGACCGCTGCCAAATACTTTCTTATAGAGAGCTGTATACTTCGTATAGATGTTTTGTTGTATAAAACATTGCCGGTAAAGTTCCAGTTCGATCATAAGCCTGGGTGTCCTGATCTCCTGCTCGTAGAAATCTTCCCACAGTTCCCGGAACGGATAGGCGTCCAGCGGCTGGGCCGTCGGGTCGTTGTGGATATAGCGGGAACGCTCCAACTTGCTGCCAAGCAGAAGGTCTTCGTTCCAGGATGTGGTGTAAGCCCGTTCCTTGTTGGCGGCGATTAGAGCATCCAGCTTCTGCAGGACACGGATATAAGCTTCTTCACCGCGGGTAAAAAGGCGGGATGCGTCGTCGGCATTGACGGTCACAGGCGGCAAGATCCATTCCTTCTCCACATCGTACAGCCCGTAGCCTGGCGTATTCAGAATGTCCTGGGCCTCGCTTTCCGCACCCAGAAGTTCTTCCAGCAGTACCTTTTCTCTGCCGGTAGGCTCCGGGCTAGAAGGTTCTGCAAAGGCACGCAGCGCAGGCAGGATCAGGTTGAAGGATGCCGCATCTTCCTTTTTCAGCTGCAGGGCCAGATCCAGAGCGCCCATATGGCACTCCTCGGATTTTGCAGTGAGCAGCCTGTCGATGCAGAGGGTAAGATCCTTTTTGTCCTGTTGCCTTAACAGGGAAAGGGTCTGAGCGCGTCCTTTTTTATACTTCAGATTCTCTTCGATGATCCGGTAATCTTCCGGCGTCAGCTGCATGTCCTCTACCAGCCTGTGGGCGATGCGGTTGGTGCTTTCCTCCGCGTTGTGCAGAAGCTCAAAAAGCGCTTTCCTGCGCGTTTCGGTGGCAGGGCGGTAGAGCAGTACCCGGGTCACTGCCGAGCGGGACGCGCCATAATAGCCGGTTTCGCCCTGGCCGACCAGGGCGATCCATCCGGCGGCTTCGTCGAGCAGTGCGTCTTTCTGCAGCATCCAGGCGATCAGGCACAGACGCAGGGCAACGTCGGATTGGCTCATGGTCACCTGATACCATGGGAAAATGCAGGGTGACAGGGTGAGCCCCTTTTTGGGGATCTTATTCAACAGGTTCTTCAGGATGTCGTAAAACGCTGCGGCCTCTTCACTGTTCTGGAAAAATTCTTCCGGCGAAAGGGACTTCGGCTTCAAGATCTTGTCGTCCTGCAGGCGATAGCCGCTGCCCTCCTTTGTAAGCTCATAGAACTGAGAATTTGCCGAGGCCAGGAAGCCGGGCAGAAAACAGGCGACGAGTTCCAGATCCTCCGGGTAGGAGCGGATGACTTCCTTCGCAGCCTGCATCTGCAGTTTCGGATCCTGCAGGGACAGGTTGAAATAGGAGGCCGTCATTTTCTGTTGTCTGGTGCCGGTCCTGACCAGATCGCTGACGGCAGTTATGGCGTCTGATGCGTTGTAGAAGCCTTTGGCCCAGAGGGCACAGCTGATCGCCACGGCATCGTTGGAAGCAAGCTGCTCCTTAAGAAAAGCATCATCCAACAGGCACTGTCCCATCAGATGCAGCAGCTTACCGCTGATCCGGTCTACACTCCTTTCGTCAAAAATACCGATCCATGTGCTGACTGCCCGCTTGACGGAAGAATAGCGGATCAGGTCGTTATCCTTGATCACGGTAAAGAGATGCAAGAAGGCTTCCGGCCGTCCGGCGTCCATCGTCTCGCAGACTACTTGCCTTGCGCCTTCCTGTAACCTTGCCGCCAGCAGGAATTTGCCCAGGTCTTCATAGAGTGCCTTGTTCTTGCTCTGCACGATTCCCAGGATCATTTCCCGGCTGAGCATTAGGGTATTATTTTCCCCGAAAAGGATGTCCTTGACGGCCTGCAGCGCGCTGGCATCGTGCCGGTCCAGCTGTGCCGCCAGAATGCCGGCGTAAGCGAAGTACTCGTTGCGGGCGTGGTCGTAAAGTTCCGGAGTCAGATTACCGGTCAGCACATCCGCGAGCGCAGCATCGTAGAAATCCAAACGCGCAAAAGCCCGCAGGAGCTGGATGCTCTGTTCTACGAAAGGAGCGTAACTGTCAGAACGCAGGCTTCTGCGAAACCATCCGGCGGTCATCTGATACTGGTTCATTTGATTCAGCGCATAGTAGAAATCTTCCTGCCATGTCTTCCGCACGCAGACATCCACCAGATCTTGGAATTGCTTTCGGTACAGCTCACTCAATGTCTTATAGGTACCGCCGTACAGAAGCCGCCGCATATGGTCGCACACGTCCTGCGGTATTATGTAGTAGGAGAGCTCCGGCAGCATTTTTTTCTCGCGTTCGGAGAGGGAGCTGGCTTTGCCCTTCAGTTTGCTCAGCCATGTTTCGGTTAGTTTTCTTCTGGTTTGATAGGTGAATTCTGCCATGTGGGGTCTCCTTTCACTGTGGGTTTCTGTATGACTTATATTGTTACCATCCGGACAGCATGGTCAATCTGATAAAAGTAAAGACCAGGTCGTCTGTCCACGGGATCGTTTGCTCTAATGAGGTTAGTTCCTCTTCTCCGGCAAAGACACGGAAGATACCGTCCTCGAAGCATTGGAGGGTATTCTCTACAGCTGTCTCCTCCGTGGCATCCTGACCGTTTTGCAGGCCGAGGGAGATTTTGCCGCGGGCTGCCTGGTCTGCGATCTCTTCTTTCGTCAGATAGGCAAGGAGCTGCCCTTCGTCTTTGCGTGCGTTGTACTGCCTTACGCCAAGGGCCGTCAGGCTGATCAAGAGTTCACGGAGGGTTCCTGGCTTCTGGTCAAGCTCAAACGGAACGGTCCGTAAATCTGTATTTTTTTGCTTTCCGAGTTTTTTCATGCGGACGTAGATCGTAACTGCCATAGTTATGTCCATGCTCCTTTCTCAGTGTGCGGATCAAAACACCACTTCCCCCAGATATTTGTCGTGGGGGACGATCAGGCACTTTTCGATAGCTTTCCAATAGCTGTCGTACAGGTTTTTCTGTGCTATGCCATAGTTTTCTTTCGTATCAAATTCCCAGTAGAGCATATATTTGACGCTTTTGACAACTTCTATTTTAACATTCCCGTAGGTGTTTGTCATTCCATGTTTCGCTTTATGTCGTGGTTGAACCTGTGGACGCTGAGGAAGAAAAAGAAACTCTGTGTGCTGTCTTATCTGGCAGATCGTATTCCGGAGAATCGGGAATATACGGAGCGGGAATTCAATGAAGTGCTGAACGGACTGCATACATTTGGAGATGCGGCTACGATCCGCCGGGAAATGTATGACTATTTCCTGATCGACCGCAAACAGAACGGGAGCCTGTACACGGTGAAGAAGGATCGGCTTTCGGTGGAAGCGCTGCTTGAGAAATATTGCTGACAAGGCCCGGCCCTCTGTTTCCAGAGAGCTGAGCAATTGTGTGTTCTTTATGTGGATTCCTGGATCGTAAAATGGTGATCGACGTAAATACGTTCCGGGGAAAGGTCATTCTTTTCCACATGGTCGATCAATGCGTTGCAGAGTGTCATTCCGATCGTGTCGAGAGAGATATCGACAGAAGTGATCCTGGGGGAAGTGACATAGGAGAGAAAAGTACTCCCAAATCCAAGGATGGCCACGTCTTCCGGAATCCGCAGATGGTTGCGGCGGGCAGCGTTGATCGCGACCAGGGCAAGTGCATCGTCTTCGCATATCATGGCATCGATATCAGGGTGCGTGCTGAAGAACTGATTTAGCAGTGTGGAAATATAAAAATAATCATAATTATTGGGGCGCAGGATCAAAGCTGGGTCATATGGAATACCGGCTTCTTTCAGCACGTCTACATAAGCGTCCAGCAGATCGTTTGCAACATATCTTAAAGGAAAAAGCACTCCTATGCGTTTCCTGTTCTGAGAGATGAGATAATTTCCCAGTGTTTTATAAGCGTTATATAAATGCGTACCGACAAAAGAGATCTGACAATTATCCGGTACTTCAGAGGAATAAAAAACAGGAACGATCTTGTTGATCTCTTCCAGTGTTTCCAGTTTTGCCATGAGAGCCAGAATGATAATGCCGCAGACATTGTTTTCTTTGACGCGCTCGTATAATTCGTCAAAAGAAAGCAGACGGTTGTTTGTTAATTCTATGATGACGCGGTAACCACGTTCTTCGGCAGTTTCGTTGATGGCGTCGATAACTTTAAAATGCATTAAATGCGATAAATTTGCAGTGATCACTAATATGTTGCGGTTGGCTGCGATCTTTGTCGGGTCATGGGTGGCCGCATTCAGACGATTGAGCGCCGAATATATTTTATTTTTTGTGTCGCTGTTGATACGGGTTTTGCCGTTGAGTACGCGGGATACGGTAGATATTGAAACACCGGCCTCATCGGCAATGTCTTTCATTTTGATACGATTGTTCATGGGAACCTCCAGTTAAGACTCGTTGAAATGCTTCATGTACTATTATCAAGGTGAATAGCAATTATTGTCAAGAATATTTTCGGTGAGGAGAATCTGAATTTGTAAGTTTGTTGTCAAAATATATAAAAAATAAAAGAAAAATATTTAAAAACATATTTATATTTACATATTTTGCGCATACTATAGAGAGGGTGTTGCAAATTTAAGAAACTATATTTGCAAAAAGTGGTAAAACGTAAATTTTACGAAAATAATATGCAAATAATTTGCATCTAATTTGTGTAAAACACATGAAAATTTCACTTTAAACAAATATTAAAATAGTATAATTGTACTGAAAATGAAAATATAATGAAAAAAATGCAAGAAAATTATTGCAACTAGAGAAAGCTATGGGTATAATGGCATTACAGAAAAAGCAAGATTCCGGAATCTATAGCGCAAAAAGGAGGACAAGAATATGACACATCGTGAACGGTTGATGAAAGCGGTGAAAGGAGAGTGGTTGGACAGACCCTGTGCGGCATTCTGGGGACCTCATTATAATCTGGAGGAAGCAAACGCCAGGGATCTGGCATATGCTACGATCGCCAATCAGCAAGCCTATGGATGGGACTTCATCAAGGTTATGGAATCAGGGATGTACTTTCCGGAAGCTTTCGGGCAGGAACTGCCGGAAAACTTTACGGAGGATATGCAGTCCTGGGTGAATGTGGAGAAGTTCATAGTAAATCACGGCAAAGACTGGCTGAAATTGAAGCCGCTTGAGGTGAAGGGCAACAAAATTTTTGAAAAAAATGTCGAAGTGATCAAACGGATCGCGGATTATTTCCAGGGAGATGTTCCTATTCTGCCGACGGTGTTTTCTCCGGTGAGCATGGCCGGTGAGATGGTAGGAGGCTTCTTTGACGAGGCGAAGATCGTGAGTATGATCGAGTATGATACGAAAGAAGTGGAATATGGATTGTCCGTGATCGAAGAGACGCTGATCAATCTGATGAATGCATACATAGATGCAGGAGCAGACGGCTTCTTCTTTGGGTTCCAGAATGGTTTGAATGCAAAACTCGGGTGGGATGCCTTTATGGAATTCGAGCATGCAGGTTCTGAGCGCGTTATAAATGCAGTGAAGAATCGCACATGGTTTAACATGGCGCATCTGTGTAATGGCAGATTTGACAAGGAAGAGAATACGAAATTTATCGAGGGCTGTCTTGATCTGCCGTTTGACGCATTTAACTATAGTAATACCTGGACAGATCTTATGCCATCCTTTGCGGATATCCGCAAAAAGACCGATAAGGTTCTGGTGGGCGGGATCAAACACTCGGCAATGCCGCTGGGCAGAATATCCTGGAATTCGCCGAAGAATAATGATTTTAGCGGGAAGGACAGAGGAGAGATCAAAGAAAGACTTCGTGCGAGGATCGATACGGCGATCGAAGAAGCAGGCAATAAACTGGTCATATCCGGAGGCTGTGGCTGCTTTGAACCACATAGATTCTGTATCTTCGATGAGGTTATGGAAGAAGTTGCCGAGGAGAGAGCGAAAATGCACGGAACAGATAACTAGAACTGTGATATCGGTGCATTACAACGATAGAGCGAGAGGCGAGAATGGGAAGATATATATTGAAAAGGATTTTGACGGCTATAGTAGCCTTTGTGGGCATTACGATAATGACATACTGTCTGGCTTCGTTGATGCCGGGATCTCCGCTTGATCAACTGGTTCAGCCGGAAAGTGGAATTTCTAATGCGGAGTTGGCGGCGATCGAACACAAAATGGGCTTGGACCGTCCGATTTACATTCAGTACTTTTTCTGGCTGAAAAATATGCTTTCGGGGAATTTCGGGATTTCCTATACGCAGCACAGACCGGTTCTGGAATTGATCACGGGACGTATCGGCGCAACGCTGCTGCTCAGTATATCCTCGATGTTCCTGGCGCTGCTTGTTGCGGTTCCGCTTGGGACCGCAGCAGGATATAGGCCCTATAAGGGAGTGGATTATGCTTCATCGGTCCTGGCGTTTGTCGGACAGGCGGCACCCAATTTCTTCGTGGCATTATTGTTGATCTATGCTTTTGCGGTAAAGCTGCGGCTGTTCCCGATCAGCGGGATGTACGATTCGGGGTCGTCCGGAACAATGGCTGAGGCGCTGCGGCATTTGGTATTGCCTTGCTTTGCACTCACTTTTCAGCATATCGGCATTTTTACCCGGCAGATGCGGAACAGCATGTACGAGTGTATGAGTGATGATTATGTGCGTACGGCGCGTGCCAAAGGACTGAGTGAAGGGATCGTGCTGTTTAAGCATACACTTAGAAATGCGCTGCTCCCGCTGGTCACACAGGCTGGGCTTTCCCTTGGGTCGCTTGTTGGAGGAGCTATCATCACGGAACAGATATTTTCCTGGCCGGGCATGGGAACGCTGATGCTGAAAGCGATCAAAGACAGGGATTATCCTCTGATAATGGGGATTACGGTCATCATTTCGGTGATCGTGCTGGTGGGCAACATCGTGATTGACATTATTTACCGGTTGTTGGATCCAAGAATTGATAATAAGGTGTAAACATATGAAGAGATCAAATAAGAAGAATAGTGCGTATTTTCATGATGCTGTAGAACGGTTTATGCACCATAAACTGGCAGTGGCGGGGATGGCGGTGGTGATCGTCGAGATCTTGCTGCTGATCATTCTGCCCATGGTGATGGAGCTGGAGCCGAATGCGATCACCCCGGCGATCAATATGGCGCCTGACAAAACTCATCTTCTGGGGACGGACACCTATGGCAGGGATACTTTTTCGAGATTGATCTATGGCGGGAGGACTTCCCTGAAGATCGGATTTTTCTCGGTCCTTGTCCAGGCGGCGATCGGAATCCCGTTGGGGATCATAGCAGGATATTACGGAAAATGGGCGGAAGTGATCATCATGAGGCTGGCGGATATGTTTCAATCTATTCCTTCCATGTGCTTAAATATTGTACTGGTATCTGTGCTGAGCCCGTCTGCGGAGACGCTGATCCTTGTGATAGGAGTTATGGGCTGGCCCGCATTTGTTCGTCTTCTGTATGCGAAGGTTCTTTCGATCAAAGAAAAGGAATATGTGGAAGCGGCCAGGACTACAGGAACGGGCAATCTGGTGATCATGCTGAAGTACATCCTGCCCAATGCGATATCTCCTGCTCTTGTAGCGTTTACCTTTGGGATCCCGAGTGCGATCCTGACGGAGTCGGCGCTGAGTTTTCTGGGGCTTGGCATCCAGATCCCGGAGGCATCCTGGGGAAATATGCTGAATGCGGCGCAGTCTGTGGCCATTATTTCAACAAAGCCGTGGCTCTGGATCCCGGCCGGCATGTGTATTTTTATTACCTTGATCAGTGTAAACCTGTTTGGGGATGGACTGCGTGATGCGCTGGATCCCAAGACGAAGATTGGATGATGGAGAAGGAGGCATGGTAATAGATCATGGGAGAAAGAGTATTGGAGGTAAGTAACCTGACTACCGTGTTCCATACGAAGAAGGGTACCTTTCCGGCGGTTTACGGAATAGATTTTACACTGGATGCGGGAGAAACATTGGCGATCGTGGGTGAAAGCGGCTGCGGAAAAAGTGTTACCAGCCTGTCTGTTATGCATCTTCTTCCGGACAGGATAGGAGAGGTGGCGGCAGGATCCTCTGTTAAATTTAAAGGAACGGAAATTTCCGGATATAGCAATAAGCAGATGAGTAAGCTGCGCGGAGATGAGATATCCATGGTATTCCAGGATTCATTGACATCCTTAAATCCTACGATGACGGTCATGGAGCAAATGGTGGAGCCTTTTATGGTCCACCGGGGAATGAAACGCAGGGAGGCGGAAAAATCTGCGGTAGAGATGCTGCGCAAGGTGGGGATCCCCAATCCGGAGATTCGGGCCAGGCAATATCCGCATCAGTTTTCAGGGGGAATGCGGCAGCGGGTGATCATTGCGATGGCCCTATCCTGCAACCCATCCGTACTAATCTGCGACGAGCCTACAACGGCGCTTGATGTGACCATCCAGGCGCAGATACTGAAGATGATATACGATCTGAAGAAAGAGATGAATACAGCCGTGATCTTGATCACTCATGATATGGGAGTGGTGGCGGAGACGGCAGATCGCGTGCTTGTCATGTACGGGGGACAGGGGGTGGAACAGGCAGACTGTGAGACATTGTTTACGAATCCGCTGCATCCGTATACGCAGGGACTGTTGGCTTCTATTCCGAAGATAGATGACGATACGAGGCTTTCAACGATCGAGGGGATGGTACCGGGTCTTGGCAATATGCCTGCAGGATGTCATTTTTG
This sequence comes from uncultured Lachnospiraceae bacterium, assembly GCA_947175055.1. Taxonomy (GTDB): domain Bacteria; phylum Bacillota; class Clostridia; order Lachnospirales; family Lachnospiraceae; genus UBA3282. Next base: position 25,836 of record CAMWLJ010000017.1, read on the forward strand.
TGATCGCTGCCCATACTGCACGGAACGCTGCCGTGAGGAAAATCCGCCAATGTACCAAGTGGAGGGGAGAGAGGTCCGTTGTTTCCGCTATGAAGAAAAGGATGAACGGCGGACAGTGTGAGGAGTAAGAGCGGAATCGTGGGGGTTAGTTAATGAAAAAAATATTAGAGGTGAAGAATCTGACGAAAACCTTTCAGGTAAACGGAGGGTTTCTAAAGAAAGGCAAAAACCTTACGGCAGTTGACAATGTTTCCTTCGAGCTGATGGAGGGTGAAACGCTCTGCCTTGTCGGTGAAAGCGGCTGTGGTAAATCGACATTGGGAAGAAGTATCCTGCAGATCATCAAGCCAACTTCCGGGGAGGTGCTGTTTGACGGGGTCGATCTGTGTAAATTGGATGAGAAGAAAGTAAGACCATACAGAAAAAACCTGCAAATGATCTTTCAGGATCCGTATGCATCGCTGAATCCAAGAATGACGATCAGGGAGCTGATCGGCGCGCCGGTCCGCGCTTTCAAGCTGGCAGCATCTGCGGAGGAGTTTGATAAGAAGATCCGGGAGGTCTGCAGTGTAGTGGGGATTTCCGAGGATTGGCTGGACAAGTATCCGCATGAATTTTCGGGAGGGCAAAGACAGCGGATCGTCATCGCCAGAGCGCTGATCTTGAATCCGAAGTTTATTGTGTGCGACGAGCCGGTCTCGGCGTTGGACGTCTCTATCAGAAGCCAGGTATTGAATCTTATGAAAGATCTGCAGGCACAGTTTCGGTTTTCCTATTTATTTGTATCGCACGACCTGAGCGTTGTTAACTATATTGGGGACAGGATAGCGGTCATGTATCTCGGGGAATTTGTCGAACTGGCGGACAAGAGGGAACTGTTCCGCAATCCTTTGCATCCGTATACGCAGGCGCTGCTTTCCGCGATCCCGGTTGCAGATGTTACTTATAAAAGAGAGCGGAATTATCTGGAGGGAGAGGTGCCGTCGCCGGTGGATCCGCCTTCCGGATGCAAGTTTCGGACAAGATGCAAATATGCGGCGGATATATGCAGGCAGCAGAAACCGCAGTTTGTGATGGTTTCAGAAGAGCATTATGCGGCATGCCATATGCAGCATTGTGTATAAAACAAAGAGAAAGAGAGAGGAAAGATTGAAAAATCACACTGATGTGCTGATTTTTCAATTGCGAGATTTGTGTCTGCGCGTTGCTTGCCACAAACTCGTTTAATGTGACGTCTCAACATAGTTGAGACAAAAGCAGCGCAGAAATGGAGGAAACTATGAAAAAAAGAATGCAAAAGATCACGGCACTTGGCCTGGCGATTTTGATGGGGCTCTTTGCGACAGCCTGCGGCGGGGCTGGGGAACCTTCTCAGAGCGGAAGTGAACCGGTGCAGGAAGCTGCGGAGGACGGCGCGGCGGCAGAAGAGACGGATGCGGGGACCAAAGAGGCTGCTACGGGTACGACAGGTGGTCAGACCGTCACGATGGCGTTCACCGGTTCGTGGAATACGCTCTGTCCCCTGGCGGCGACAGCTGACTATGATGATTGTGCGGCAAACCCGATGTTTGACAGACTTCTTGAACTGGACGGCAAGGGCGGTTACAGCTACAGACTGTGTGAAAGCTTTGAAATCTCAGATGACTTTAAGGTGCTTACCTTGCATCTGCGCGATGATGTCAAGTGGCATGACGGGGAACCGTTTACAGCGGATGACGTGATCTTTACTTATCAATTGTATTCCGATGCCGATCTCGTGACTTCAAGAAGGTTGTTTCTGCAGGGCGTCGACGGATGTGATGAAAGCGGGATCGAGCTTTCGGATAAGAGCGTCCATGTAGAAAAGATCGATGATCACACGGTAGATGTGTATTACACGGAACCGAAATCGGAGATTGCCATGTTTGCATGGAATATGTACTTTACCATTCTTCCCAAGCATTGTCTGGAGGGGAAGGATCCTGCCACGATCCTGCAGGATGATTTCTGGACCAAGCCTGTCGGAACAGGTCCATACATATTTGAGAGCACCGTTCCGGGCGAGAGCGTGACTTATAAGGCAAATCCGGATTACTATCTGGGGGCACCTTCGATCGAGACGCTTTGCATTAAAGTGATACAGCCGGCCAGTCTGACGACAGCAATGATGGCGGGAGAGATAGACCTGATCAATGGTACGCTTGCCGCTATTCCGGATGCGGATATGGAATTCGCCCAGACACTGGACGGATATGATGCGCAGTCTATGGAAGGCACATCATCGCACTTCTTCGTACTGAACAACAAAGTGTTTAACAGCGCCAAGATCCGCAAGGCATTTGCAATGCTGCTTGATAAGGATGCCATGATCGAATCAGGCTGTTATGGAAACGGAACTAAGGTTTACACTACCTATGCACCGAAAAATGTCTGGAACGATCAGGCGACCATAGATGAGTACGGTTATGAGTTTGACCCGGAAACTGCGATAGAAATGCTGCAGGAAGAAGGATTTGATTTTGACCGCACTTATACGGTATGTATCAACGATCTGGCGGTACGTCAGGCAATCTGCACGGTGATGCAGGATACCTGGGCGCAATACGGGCTGAAGCTGGAGATCGTCACGCTTGATACGCAGACGTGTATCTCCGCTATGCGTGACGGGTCGTATGATATGTGGATCAACGGCGGTGCCGGCGCGAATTTCACGAGTCTGGAAACGGGATTCATCATCTGGGTGACGATCGACGACAGTGGAGAATACGGACCGTATAACCTTGCACAGGTGGACGATCCGACCTTTATGAATGTGGAAAAGGAACTTGCTTCGGCAACAACGGAAGAGGATATTCAGAGACTCACGAAACAGATTCAGGAGCTTGAACTTACCGAGTACAATTATGTATACATCATTGGACCATACATCAATACGGCGATCAGCAACAGATTAGTAGGAGTCGATAAGGATATGATGCTCACGCGCGGCTTTAATTACAGTGAATGGACGATCGTAGAGTAATGTGAAACCCTTTCAGACCCGCCGGAGGGAAACCGGCGGGTCTGATCTTAGAAGAGAGGTTGTTATGGATAGAGAAGTACAGAACTGGTTTCAGGAGCATCACGAAGGCGTCGAGGAACTTGCAAAGAGAATATTTGAACACCCGGAGCTTTCGGGAGAAGAGGAATATGCATGTTCGGAAATTGCCGTTTATCTGCGCAAATACGGATTTGAAACGGAAACCTATCCGGTTGCGCCTGCGAAGGTTCACAATGGCTTAACGGCAAAATGGGGGAGTGGCTATCCGGTGATCGCGGTCCTTGGGGAGTACGATGCGCTGCCGGGATTGGGACAGAAGGCATCGCCGAAACGCGAGCCGCTAGACGGTCCGGGACATGGATGCGGGCACAATCTTATGGGTGCGGGCTGCGCGGCCGGAGCGGTCGCGGCGAAACAGGCTATGGAAGCAAAACAACTTTCCGGCACGATCAAGTACTATGGATGTCCGGCAGAGGAAGGGCTGGCGGGAAAGGTGCAGATGCTGAAGATGGGCTGCTTTGCCGATGTGGATCTCTGCATTGCATGGCACACCGGCGGACCGTTCCGGGTGTGTGAACATATATGCCAGTCGATGATAAGCACGGAGTTTCACTTCTATGGAGTCACGGCGCATGCGGCGTGCGCGCCGCAGGAAGGGAGGAGTGCCCTTGACGCGGCGCAGCTCATGAACGTGGGTGTGGAATTCTTACGTGAACATATTGAGGACAATGTGAGGATCCATTATGTTTTCGGCGCGGCTGGCGAGCGGCCGAATGTGGTTCCGGCCCATGCCGCGGTGAAGTATTATATCAGGTCCTGGAACAGGGAATCTGTGGACCGGGTTTTTGACAGAGTATGCGACATCGCCAGAGGGGCTGCGCTGATGTCGGGAACGACCGTGACCTATAAAATCATATCCGGGGGATATGAGCCCATATTGAATTTTACACTAAACGCTGCCTTGTATGAGTCCATGCAAAAGGTTCCCGACATTGTGTACGACGAGAATGACTATCGGTTTGCGGAGGAATTGTATCAAAATTATAATGGGCAGGAAGCACCGGAAACGTTGGATATGGCAGGAAGAGAACATATTATGGGGAAATGTGGTCTGCTGCCGACTCATTTGTGTAAGCCTCTAGGACATGGATGGATGGAATCGGGATCCACGGACGTGAATGACGTAAGCCAGGTGATACCGACTGTACAGCTTTTTGGAGGAGGTGTCATGGGTGTCGGAGGGCACAGCTGGGGAGTGACGGCTTCTTCGGGATCAGCGGCAGGCCGGAAGGCAGCAGTCCAGGCCGGGAAGTATATTGCCCAATTTTGCATAGATGTATTAGAGAACAGAGAAGTAGTGGAACAAAGCAAAGAAGAACTTTGGCAGATTCGGAAAGAGAAGCCGGAATATTCCCCGATTCTTGCGACAGATGGGGAAATACCGTTAAGGGCAGGTGAGGATAAGTGAATGTTGCGATCATAGGTTGTGGCGCGATAGCCAGAAAGCGTCATGCACCGGCGCTTTCAAGTTATAGAGGTGCAGGTTTCCATGCGGTCTGTGACCCGGTAAAGGCAAATGCAGATGATATGGCGAGGACCTATCAGGTAAAAGCGTATTATGATATTGATACGCTGCTTTGTGAAAAGGATCTGGATGCGGTGATCTTATGCACGCCCGAGAGATTTCATAAGGAACATGTGATCAAGGCGCTTCGGGCAGGCAAACATGTCTTGTGTGAAAAGCCGCTTGCAGTAAATGCCGTGGAGGCGGAAGAGATCGTAAAAGAGTGGAAGAAGACGGACAGAAAGTTGATGGTCGCGTTTAGCCAGAGGACGTATAAGATGCACACCATGGCAAAGCAGATGATGCTGGATGGGAAGATAGGATCTCCGCTCTTTTTCAGGACAAATCTTACACAAAAGGGGGCAGAATATACAACGCTTGCCGGCGCGCAGCCGGACTTTTATGATAAATATCTGAAAAATATCGGCGGCGTGCTGCTGGCGGTGGGTTGTCACCGTATTGACCTGGTAGATTATCTGTTTGACGCGCATATTGAGGCGGTTCAGGCGTTTACGCCTACGATTGACAAGAAATATGAAAGTGGGCAAAAGATCGACGCGGAGGATCATGCGCTGATCAATGCCAGATTATCTAACGGATTGGCCGGGTTGATCTGGGTGAGTTGGAGCAATTACGGGAAAGCGGAGAACGAGACGGTCGTATACGGAACGGAGGGCGTCTTGCGGACCTTCGAGGGGAAGGGAATCAAGATCTGTTATAAGGACGGCACCGAGGAGGAGTTTGATACCTCTGTGGATCACGACGAGTATCAGAATATTACAAACTGTTTTCTGGATACGTTGACGTTGGATAAGAAGATGGTCGCGGACGGAATGGACGGATATCGGTGTATGCGGGTGATCGACGCTGTCAGGGAATCGAACGACTCCGGCCGCTGGGTTTTGGTTGAGGAGAAGTAGTTTGTGGCTTCGGCATGGAGGTAAAAATGTATCAGAAGTTTACGGATATTTTACGGCATGAGCTTGTGCCGGCGCTGGGGTGTACAGAGCCGATCGCGATCGCCTATGCTGCGGCGAAGGCGCGGGAGGTCCTTGGATGCATGCCGGAGAAGATGCGTGTGTTTTGCAGTGGAAATATTGTTAAAAATGTGAAAAGCGTTACAGTGCCTCATACAAACGGGCTAAAAGGCATTGCGGCAAGCGCAGTTGCCGGCGTCGTCAACGGAGACGCCTCTTTGGGGTTTGAGGTTTTGAGCACGGTCACGCCAGAAGATGTGGAGAAGGTGAAAGATCTGTTAAAGCAGGAGATCTGTGAGGTCGGTTTGCTTGAGACGGATGCGGTCCTGGATATCATGGTACAAGTGTTCGCCGGAAAAGACAGTGTGACGGTTGAAGTGAAACATGCACACACCCACATAGATCATATTGAGAGAAACGGCCGCATGGTCTATCAGGCACAGCCTGAAAGTGCAAAGGAGGATCCTGTGGATGCACCCAAACTGGATGTTACGCTGCGGGATATTCTCGAGTATGTGGAAACGGTGGATCTGAGGGATGTGCAGGATATCATAGAAGAACAGGTGAGCAAAAATCTGCATATAGCGGAGGAAGGCCTCAGGAGGCCGTATGGAGCAAATGTGGGAAAGAATATCATGAAAAACTGCCGGGATTGCGCAGATAAAGCCGTCGCATATGCAGCGGCAGGTTCAGATGCGAGAATGGACGGCTGCGGGCTTCCGGTGGTGATCAATTCCGGCAGCGGTAACCAGGGGCTTACAGTGAGTATGCCGGTATATGTTTTTGCAAGGGAGTATCATATCAGCCGCCAGAAGATGATCCGGGCAGTGCTGTTTAGCAATCTGGCGGCAATTTATCAGAAGCAGCGGCTGGGGAAGCTTTCGGCATACTGCGGCGCCGTCAGCGCGGCCTGCGCCAGTGGGGCTGCCATCACGTATATGATGGGCGGAAGTTATGAACAGATCGAGAATACGCTGACGAATGCGATCGCTACCTTATCAGGGATTGTGTGCGACGGAGCGAAGGCCTCATGTGCAGCCAAGATAGCTACGGCCGTTAACAGTGCGATCCTTGCCCATAGGATGGCGATGAGCGGAGACGTGCTGCGAGCGGGAGAAGGCCTTGTCGCAGATACCCTGCAGGAAACGATCGAGGCGTACACAACGATGGGCAGAGTCGGCATGCGTGAAACAGACAAGATGATCCTTAAGATGATGACGCGGTAAACACATATGATTTACCGGTACACGGGGGTGTCCGTTTCACGATTTCTTCTACAACAAAACACGCGGCAGGCGTCTGCTGCGTGTTTTGTTGTGTTTTTGTAGAAAAGAAAAGGGATGCGTGATAAAATGATAGCATTAGGTGCAGGATCAGCTACAAAGATAGGGGGAGGTATATTATGGAGCGAGACAGTTATTTTATAGAAGGCCTGCAGGGCGCCGGTAAAAGCACTCTGCAGCGGAAGCTTTCGGATCGTTTGCCGGAGTATACCGTGTTCCGGGAGGGGGACTATTCCCCGGTGGAGCTGGCGTGGTGTGCCTATACGACAGAAGAGCAGTATCAGAATGTGCTGGCACGGTATCCGATGCTTGCTGAAGAGATCAAAGGGAAGACAGTCCTGGAGGGAGAGCATAAGATCATCTGCTATACGCAGATCCTGACAGACGTGTCGGATTTCCACAGGAATCTGGAGAAACTGGAAATCTATAACGGGAATCTGGACAGGGAGTCTTTCGAGGCAGTGGTCTTGGAGCGTTTCGGGAAGTGGGACGGGGAAAGGCAGATCTTTGAGTGCTCCATATTCCAGAATATCATCGAGAACCAGATCCTGTATCTTGGCATGGAAGATGAGGAGATCCTTGCTTTTTACAGAAGAGTGGAGAGGACTCTGGCGGGCAGGCCGTACAAGATCCTGTATCTGGACGTGGAGGACATAGCGGGAGCGATCGATGTGATACGGCGGGAGCGGTCCGATGATGCCGGCAATGAACTGTGGTTTTTGTTGATGCTGCGCTATCTGGAAGAGTCACCCTATGGACAGGAACACGGACTGTCCGGGTTGAAAGGGCTGCTGACGCACTTAGCGCATCGGAGGGATCTGGAACGCCGGATCATAGAGGAGATATTCCGGGAGCAAACGGTGGTGATCAGGGCCAAAGACTATCAGGTCGAGGAGATCATAAAGTGTTGATAGCCTGCACATAAATTTACGTCTGCAGTCAAATCCGCAGGCTGAACACACATGGGAGATGCATATGAAAACAATACGGGTAGCGGCGGCGATCATCTGTGATGACATGGAAGAACCTACGAAGATATTTGCGACAGCCAAGGGATATGGGGAGTTCAAGGGACAGTGGGAGTTTCCCGGCGGCAAGATAGAGGAGGGAGAGTCGGCACAAGAGGCTTTGGTGAGAGAAATCAGGGAAGAACTGGACACGGAGATCGAAGTGGGCGCAATGATCCATACCATCGAGTATGATTATCCGGCCTTTCATCTTTCCATGGATTGCTTTCTGGCGAAGGTGAAGGCGGGCAGTCTGACACTTAAAGAGGCGCAGGCATCCAGATGGCTTACAAGGAGCGAACTGTATGAGGTACAGTGGCTGCCGGCGGATATCTCGCTGATAGAGATATTGGAAAATATACTAAAATAAATTCCATCTGTGCGGATTACTGGGATTATTTTTATAGAACGAAAGAAATTACCAGGAAAGGAAAATAGTCGGTGTTATAATCTTCATGAAACCAAATAGACGGTACAGAAGCGAGGGTTAGAGTATGAAGACTGATATGAAAAAATGGATGCAAGACTGTATTAATGCACCGACGAAAAAGGCGCTGCCGATTCTGTCCTTTCCGGGAATCCAGCTTACGGGGCATACGGTCGACGAGATAGTAAGAAGCGGACATCTGCAGGCAGTGTGCATGGAGGCGATCGCCCGGAAGTTCGATACAGCGGCAGCCTTCAGTCTGATGGATCTGTCGGTGGAGGCTGAGGCTTTCGGAAGCCCGATCCATTACAGCGGGGACGAAGTGCCAACAGTGACGGCGGCACTGATCCGTGATGAAGAGGAAGCGGAAGCTTTACAGGTACCGGATGTTGGAGCCGGCCGGACGGGAGAATGTGTGAGCGGTATCCGGGAAGTGAGTAGTCTGATCACGGACCGCCCTGTATTGGCAGGAATGATCGGCCCGTATTCTCTGGCAGGAAGGCTGCTTGATATGACGGAGATCATGATCCTGTGCTATGAAGAGCCGGAGATGGTGGAGACAGTACTGGAAAAGGCGACAGAATTTCTTGTAAAGTATGCACAGGCGTTTAAAGATGCCGGTGCCAACGGCATTGCGATCGCGGAACCGGCGGCAGGGCTTCTTTCTCCGGGGCTGATCGAAGCGTTTTCCACTCCCTATGTTAAGAGAATCTGTGAGGCGGTGGAAGATGATTCCTTTATGGTCCTGTACCACAACTGCGGGAATGTCATTCCTCTATTGGAAAATATCAAGGAGATCGGTGCAGGCGGATACAGCTTTGGCAATGCCGTTGATCTGGAAGAGGCTTTGAAAGTCATACCAGAGGACAGCATTGTGATCGGGAACATTGATCCGGCAGGAATCATCAGAAACGGAACGCCGGAACAGATCAGGAAAGAAACACTTTCACTGATGGAGCGGTGCTGCAAATATCCTAATTTCGTGATCGCAAGCGGATGCGATATACCGCCAATGACCCCGCTGAAAAACATAGAAGCATTCTTTCAGGCGGTGGAGGAATTCTATCACAAGTAAACAGTACCTTCACCAGACCGGATGCAGTCGTGACGGCATCTATGAAAGTGGCGGGGATTACCGGAACTGCTTTGGTGTGGTTCCGGTGTATTTTTTAAAAACTTTTGAGAAATAACTCTGGTCTTCAAAACCGACGGCGACGGCGATATCAATGATGGAGAAGTTGGTGTTCTGCAGGAGAATCTTGCTTTCTTCAACACGAACTTTATTCAGGTATTCTTTGAAGGATGATCCGGTAGCATTTTTAAAGACTGTGGAAAAGTAAGAGGGATGCAGGTGCACATGGGCAGAGACATCCTCCAGTGTCAATGAAGTATTGAAATTTTCTGAGATATAGGCCATGGCCTTTTTGACGATGTCGTTATTTTTAAGTGGCAGATCACGGCAGAACATGCTTTCCGAAAAAGCCTCTACGACTTCCTGCAGCATATGACACATGCCGTCCAGTGTAGTGATCTGTTGGAGATTTTTCAGGAACTGACTGTTAAGTGCCAGCATACTGTCAGCCGGAGCGCCGCCTTCTATAGCGGTTCTGGATAACAGGGAACAAAGCTCCAGAGCTCTCGGCTTGACCGCCTCTAAGCTGGTGCCTTTGGAGAATAATACATAACCGAGCAGGTCATTTAATATAGCATTTGCCCCTTGTGAGTCGCCCAGTTTTACTTTGCCAAGCAGTTCCCGTTCTTTGGCATATGGATAAGAAGAAAGGCGAAGATTTCCTTCCTTATATCGCTGGATAGACTCGTTGATACGGGACTGCTGGAGCAGCTTTTGGCTGTTCTTCTGCAGTTCTTTTTTGCTGTCTGTGATCAGGTTGGAGAACAGATAGAAAAGCAAGCGGCTGATATGGCTGACAGCAGAGGGCTGGACGACAGGGACCGTACTGAGTTCATCATACAGATCCAGCGCTTGATCTGTGGTAAAATGATATTTTCTTGTAAGGTTGGAAATCAGGATGGAATCGGGTAGATCCATTAAAAAGGGTCCAACCAGGATGGAGCCGAGAAAGGTCTGCTTACTGATCAGAGGAAAGACAATGTGATTCAACTCGGCATGGCACTCGAAGATGTAAGGTTCGCCAATGGAGATTGCCTGTTTGCTGGCATCTACATGGGCTTTTCCGCAGGTGTCAGAGGGCGGAAGATGCTTCTGAAAGAGACGGCAGAACTGGTGCGTCCCACCTTCAGAGACAAGAGTTTCTCCCTGCTCATTGATGATCTGTATGGACAGATGGATGCAGGCATAGAAGGTCTCGGCCATGGACTGCAGCGTTTTCTGAGGTACGATAGAATATAGTAAAGGCTTCAATGCGAATACCTCCCGTTCAGAATGCACAAAGTGTGCACGCTTTCAATGAGTGTTTACGCGGCCATAGGTGGTATGACGGGAATGGCCAGTATGGAACTTTAACAGTATGATAGCTTACTCACTTGCAAGAATCAATGAGAAATAGTAAAAATATTATATATATCTAAAAAAATTACCTAAATTTGCGGAGAAAGTAAATTACAATATACCATAACAGCAGCATGACAGATAAAAACAGGAGGAAAAGAACATGGCGCTTATTCAGGAAATTTCGGAATTACTTCAGAAAGGAAAAGCAAAAAATGTAAAACAGCTCGTACAACAGGCGCTGGATGAGAACATGGATCCTAAGGAGATTCTGAATGACGGTCTTCTGAGCGGTATGATGACAATCGGTGCAAAATTCAAGAATAACGAGGTGTTTGTGCCGGAAGTACTGGTCGCAGCAAGAGCGATGAATGCCGGCCTGACGGTGCTGGAGCCCAAGCTGATCGAAATAGGGAATGAGCCGGCAGGGAAAGCAGTGATCGGGACCGTACAGGGCGATCTGCATGATATCGGCAAGAATCTCGTGAGCATGATGTTAAAGGGAGCAGGTTTTGAGATCCATGATCTGGGTGTGGACGTGGAACCGGATGTATTTATTGACAAGGCGGAAGAAATCGGGGCGGATGTCATCTGTATGTCGGCGCTTCTTACGACCACAATGCCCAAGATGCAGGAGTGTATCGACCGCATGAAACAGAGAGGCGTAAGAGACAAATATATTGTGATGATTGGCGGCGCACCGGTGAACGAGAGTTTTGCGCAGCAGATCGGGGCGGACTATTATACGGCGGATGCGGCATCCGCAGCTGAAGTTGCTAAAGCCGCAGTACAGAAGACGCGCGGAAAGACATTATAAGGGATACAGGGGTATAGCGGTGAAACTAACAGAGTTTGACATTCGGATTTCTAAAGAAAATGTCTGCAGGCTGATTCAGGCCAATCCGGACAGCAGCATGTATCAGGAGATCATGGCAGAACTTCAGGAGATGCTTCCGGCCGCTTATGAGAAGTTGGAACCAACGGCACTTCTGGAATTTGGGGATTTTGAAGCTTATGCCGATATGATCGAAGAAGAGGGGATAGAAGAAGCCCTCTACGGGATCATTACAGTGGGGGAAGAGATCGGCAGCTGGTCCACGCAGCTGTTCCGGGAAGGAAATTATCTGGGCGGCATGCTGGCGGACGCTATAGCGGACGACTGTCTTTATCAGATGGACGAAGCCATAAGCGAGGCCGCGATCGGGATGTGTAGGGAAAGGCAAAGAGGGATCGTCCGCAGGCTGGAAGCGCCAGTGGACATTCCCATGAGCATCCAGAAGAAGGCATATGATATAACCGACGCAGGCCGGCAGGCCGGCATCGAGATCAAGGGAAGCTATATGTACAGTCCCGTAAAGACGGTCTGTCAGGTTTATATTCTGGACAAAGACACGACCAGATACCATGCGGAGCATGACTGCGGCAGATGTGAGAATGCTACCTGTAAAATGAGAAATATTTCTGTGGTCACGATCACGGTAAAGAGTGGAAAAGGGGAGCAAAAGATACGTGGCAGAAAAAAGGATACACTGCTGGAATCACTGCGTGCAAACAATCTGTTTCTTCCCGCCGTGTGCGCGGGAAGAGGCGTATGCGGAAAGTGCCGTGTCCGTGTACTAAAAGGAGAAGTGCCGGCGACGGAGACAGACCTGCGCTTTTTCTCACAGCAGGAGATAGAGGAGGGGTATCGTCTTGCCTGCCGGTCATATCCGGAAAGCGACTGTACCATCCTGACACAGGACGGTGAAGCGGAAGGATTCTATGTGGAGGCGCCTGAGAAGGACGCAGAATCTCTGCTGCCGGATACGGAAAAGGCTTACGGGATCGCGGCGGACATCGGAACGACGACGGTAGCCATGCAGCTTGTGGAACTGCAGACTGGAAAAACGGCGGATGTCTATACAACAGTCAATAGACAGAGGGCATACGGTGCGGATGTGATCAGCCGGATAGAGGCAGCCGGCAGAGGCGGGAAAGAAGCAATGACGGGTATCATCCGGGAGATCCTGCAGGAAGGTATCGAGGCTCTGAGTGTAAATGGAACCATTCTGATAAGACAGATGGTGATCGGCGGCAATACGACCATGATCCATTTGCTGATGGGATATTTCTGTGAAACATTAGGTGTCTATCCTTTTCGGCCGGTCAATATCGAAACGATCCATACGACGGACAAAGAACTGTTCGGAAAACAGGAGAAGCATCTTGACGTGACAGTCTGCCCGGGTATCTCCACCTTTGTGGGAGGAGATATTGTTGCCGGGCTCTACGCTTTGGATTTCCAGAAGCGGGAGAAGGTCTGTGTCCTGATCGATCTTGGGACGAATGGAGAACTTGCGATCGGGAACAAGGAGCGGATCTTGACAACCTCTACGGCGGCGGGTCCTGCCTTTGAAGGCGGCAACATTTTGTGTGGTATGGGAAGCGTGCCGGGTGCAATCTGTAAGGTGGAGATCAGAGAAGGAAAGGCGCAGATCCGGACGATTGGCGACGCGAAGGCGAGAGGAATCTGCGGCACGGGGGTCATTGACTGCGTCTATGAACTGGTCGGGGAAGGCATTGTGGATGAGACGGGCTTGATGGAAGAACCTTATTTTGAGACGGGATTTCCGCTGTCGGAGGATGGGCAGATCCGGTTCTGCCAGAAAGATGTGAGAGAGTTCCAGTTGGCAAAGTCCGCGGTGCGGGCAGGTCTGGAAACATTGATTCTGCGGTACGGGATAAGCTGGGAGGAAATCGACAAGGTCTATGTGGCCGGAGGATTCGGGCATAAGATGGATATTCACAAGGCAGTGGGAATCGGGCTGTTCCCCGCATTCTGTGAGGAAAAAGTGGAAGCGGTGGGGAATACCTGCCTGCAGGGAGCGGTAAAGTATCTGACCCAAAAAGACGCATCGGAAGCCGTCGAAAGGCTGGTGGAAGTCTCGGAAGAGATCGGTCTTTCGGGTGATAAGAACTTCCAGGAATTCTATATGGAAAATATGTATTTTCTTTGACCTTCTGCCCGACGGCAGGCAGAGCATGATGGAAGTTTACTATGAAAGTCTCTGACTTTCACAGCATGGATGGCCATGCGGCCCGCTAAGCGGCAGGCAGAGCATGATGGAAGTTTACTATGGAAGTGAAGAGATATACAGGTGATCCGGAGAGGGAATCAGCCTTTCACGGAATCTGAAACACGCAGGTTTTTACAAAAAATTGCTTCGGCATGGAGGTAAATATGACACCGTTTGAACGTCTGAAATTCAAAATGGAGGGAAAAGAGGTTGATAAAATTCCCAATTTAAATATTGCCATGGCATTGGTGGCGAAAGAAGCAGGAACAGATTACAGTACCTATGCACAGGATTACAGAAAGCTGGTAGATGGAAATTTATGTTGTGTGGAAAAATACGGATTTGATGTGGTCAGCGCTATCTCAGATCCGGTGAGGGAGGCGGCAGCCTTTGGCAGTGAAATTGTTTTTCCTGAAAACGGTGTGCCATACTGTGCCGAGCCGCTTTTGAAAGACGGGTATGAAATTGAAAAATTAAAAATTGTAAGTCCGTATGATAACGAAAGAACCCTTGATAGAATTAAAGCGATAGAAGAATTCAGGAAACGTGTAGGCGGAGAAATTCCTATTATAGGATGGGTAGAAGGGGTATTGGCAGAATGCGCTGATCTAAGAGGCGTAAGCAGTCTTATGATGGACCTGGCGGAAGAGGAAGATCTTAATGAGGTCATGGAAATCATTTTTCACCAGCAATGCAGATTTATTGATGCGCAGGTAAAGGCCGGTGCAGATATCATAGGGGTAGGTAATGCGGTAGCATCTCTGATAGGACCATCTCTGTATGAAGAGTTTGCATTCCAATATGACAAAGCGACAATTCAATACATTCATGAATTGGGGGCAAAAGCTAAATTGCATATCTGTGGAAATATTACGCCCCTGCTTCCGCAGCTGAAAATGCTGGAGGTTGATATTCTGGATTTTGATTGGATGGTAGATTGTCAGAAAATCAGGGAAATAACGGAAGGAAGCACTATCTGCTTTTGCGGAAATATAGATCCGGTGGCTGTGATGCTGGAAGGTACGGCAAGTGAGGTAGAAGCGAAAACTGTCAAATGTATTATGGAAGGTGGAGAACAATATATTGCTGCATGTGGCTGTGAAGTACCGGCGGATACTCCCAGAGACAATCTTATCGCAATGAACAAAGTGTTGTATCGATAGCAGATTTTGAAAATGATGAAATAAGGAGGAATAAATGGTAATACACAGTAGTGGTGAAAATGCAATACACATTTGTTTTGATGAGAAAACATTGACGTTTTCTTTCAAAAAGGATGATGGGAAGGAATGGAACTGGGATAAAAGCTATGTTCCATATATGGAATGTGAAGATGGAAAGGTTCTTTTTGGCGATGCGGCAGGAATCAGTCACCAGCCGTTTCACACCGGAGTCGGAGAGGGAATTTTAAGTACTTATTGTGGGTTTGAAAAAGAGGGAAAGATTGTGCCGTACAAATTTCAGACGCTTGTCTGGGTGGAAAATGCCACAGGAGAGGTGTACTGCGAATGGATTCCTCTTCAGGAAGAGGGGCTTGAGGTAAAGAAGGTATTCTGGCCTGGTCCCATGGAATTCAGTGAAAAAAGAGAGGACTGGTACACACTTCTGACTCATCAGCAGGGAATGCTGCTTCCAAATACCTGGGAAGTGGAGCTGGAAGCGCCTTCTTTTGAGGGATTCTTTGGAACAGCAGGGGCTTATATGCCGTGGTTTGCACAGGTGAGAGAACGGGAAGGATATTTGGCGGTATGTGTGACGCCTTGGAATGCAGGATATCAGACAAAACATCCGGCCGGAGGTCCTTATACACAAGTTTCCATTCGTTTTGAGCCAAGCCTTGGAAAGATGGACTACCGCCGGGTTGTGAAGTATACTTTTTTAGAGGATTGTGATTATAATGATATCTGTAAGGCATACAGAAATTATGTGGATGAACAGGGAAGACTTCGGACTTTGGAAGAAAAAGCAGTTAGAAACCCATCGGTCAATGATCTGATCGGCTGTGCTTTCCTGCACAAAGGAATCAAGACCTTTGTACAGCCAAATTCGGATTTCTATGATGCAGAGAACCCGGAGAAAAACAATCATCTGACGACCTTTGCCCGGAGGGAGCAGGAAATCAGGCAGCTGCATGAGATGGGAGTGGAGAAACTATATCTGCACCTGGACGGATGGGCAGAACCGGGGTATGACAACTGTCATCCGGATTACGGCCCGGCCTGCGAGGCGGCCGGCGGCTGGGAAGGTATGAAATCTCTGGCGGATGCCATACACGAATGTGGTTACTTATTTGGTATTCATGACCAGTACAGGGACTATTATCTGACAGCGCAAAGCTTTGATGAAAACTTTGCATGCCGCCTGCCGGATGGAACCATTCCGCAGCACCAGAGATGGGCAGGTGGTCCTCAATCCTATCTTTGTGCAACACAGGCGCCGTATTATGTAAAGAGAAATTTTGAAGAACTTGCAAAACACGGAATTGAACTGGATTGTGCATACTTGGATGTATTTACCTGTAATGAGGGAGATGAGTGCGACAATCCTATGCACCGTATGACAAGAAGAGATTGCTACGCTTACCGTGCACGTTGTTTTGAATATCTTCTGAAAAACGGCATTTTGCCAAGTTCAGAAGAAGTAAACGACTGGGCTGTGGAGAGTCAGGTATTCTGCCATTATGCACCGTATGATTTTATGATGCGCGTGCCGGGAAGCCCGAAACAAGCCATACCGGTGCCGCTTTACAATCTTGTATATCACGACTGTGTCATTCAGCCGTGGATGATGGAGAAGGTAAGCGAAGAGGAAGATTATATGCTCTATGCACTGTTAAATGGCGGAGCTCCTTATCTTGTAAGGGATGCGGCTTATCCGAATATTGATGGGGCATTTGACAGTGCCGTGGAAATGAAATTAGAGGAAGATATCCACAGGGCAAAAGTAGTATCTGATTTTCATGAAAAGGTCGGAAAACGTGAGATGGTACGCCATGAATTTGTAAATGGCAATCCACAGATACAGAAAACAACCTTTGCAGGGGGAATTTCTGTGCAGGTGGATTTTGAGAAGCAGAGGTATGAGATCCTTCAGGGTCAGCCGGGAAGACATTGAAAGTGCCTGTGTGACGTGCGTTGACAAAAAAGAGATGATACCCTCAGTTCACTGAGGGTAACCGGGAAAGAGACTGTAAAAGAGATTTCAGGGGGACGACTATGAGCCAATGTATCAGAGAATTGACATTGAACTTAGGAGACCGCGCGGGAGAAGGAAGCGTCTATAAAAGGATTGCCGCCAGAGGCATCATCAGGCGTGGCGACAAATATCTGGCGATCTACAGTAAATACGGCGATTACAAATTCCCGGGCGGCGGCAGAGAGACCGGGGAAGAGCTGGAAGATACCCTGCTGCGGGAAGTGCAGGAAGAAACCGGCTGCAGGGTGATTCCGGAAAGCATCGGGGATTACCTGCTTGTACATGAGAGGCGAGAAGGCGATCCGGAAGACTGGCTGGAGATGGATTCCTGGTATTATTTCTGTGATATTGAACAAACAGTATATGAGCGCAGTCTGGATGATTATGAGAAAGAGTATGGCTATCAGGTTGTGTGGATGACTTTGGAGGAGATGATCCGGAAGAATGAGGCGGGAGACAGGGAGAAGACGCCGTGGATCGTGCGGGAGGCGATGGTCATGCGGGAGCTGGCCGGGCTGGAGAGTATAACCTGTAGATCCGCAGAATGAGAGAAAAGAATGGGTCTTTTCATAGAAATAACAGAGACATATTTTGCCACAAAGGAGGCCGACAGGATGCAGATCAGAGCAGCAGACAGGAAGGATGAGGAAATGCTTTCACGGCTTGACAGACATATCAGGCCGGAAGAACTGGAAGTCAGTATATCGCTTGGAAGAGTCCTGGTGGCCGAAGAGAACGGGAAACTGGCCGGATGGCTGCGCTGGAATCTGTTCTGGGACAATACGCCTTTTATGAATATGCTGTTTATGTTGGAAGAATATCGCGGACAGGGATTTGGGGGAAGAATGGTTTCTGTCTGGGAAGAGCAGATGAAAGCGGCGGGATATGAATGCGTTATGACATCCACGTTGTCTAACGAGGAGGCGCAGCACTTTTACCGCAGACAGCACTATGTGGATGCGGGGGCGCTGTTGTTGCCGGGAGAGCCGCTGGAGATCATTTTTGTCAAGGAATTAATTCCCTGATGCGAAATTTAGTGTTAAAATGGAATAAGTTCGGCTGGGATTTGTGACGCTTCGTTAAGAAGTTCTGGATTTGAAATTCCGCAGAGTAGGATCATGGAGATTAACGTAGAAAAGAGGGAAGAAAATGGAAGACTTAAGAGTGGCATTTTTACAGATCGCACCGACGGGTTCGGTGGAAGGCAA
>CAMWLJ010000018.1 GCA_947175055.1 uncultured Lachnospiraceae bacterium
CGGTCTCTTTTACGGTTTCCAGGAAGGCATCAAAGAATTCATAGGTAAATTCTCCCTCATGAGGTTCTACCTTGCTCCACGCGAATTCAGCGATACGGATCGTCTCGATTCCACAATCCAGCATTCTCTGTAGATCTTCCATCCAGAGCTTTTGATCCCAATGCTCCGGATAGTAGCAGGTACCCAGCGATAAATGCTCCCACGTATAATTTTGTTTCTTTCTCATAGTAACCTCCATGATTCCGCTCTGCGGAATCTCAAATCCGTGCGGAGAATGCCCTGTTTTGGGCATTCTCTGGCGTGAGAATGATTTGCGAAGCAAATCTAGAACTTCTTAGCGAAGCGTCCTATGGCGCGAGCTTTAGAAGTTCTTCTCACGCTATGTTTCCTCCGTTTTCAGTGATCTTAACCAAAACAGACCAGCTCTTCAGGCCGGTCCGCGTTAGTTACAGCATATTCTATGCATGTTTAAACTCTTTCTCGTACTTCTCTCTCAATCTCTCATATTCTTTGTTGATGCGCTGAATTACGTCTTTATCTCCCGCCACATTATCCGGATGGAATATTTTGATCAGATCTTTATAGCGTTTCTTCAGCGACAACGGATTATGTACGCCCTGGAAGAAAATCGATACCTCCGCATGTCCGCCGTAAAGAAGATGCTCGTCCATAAGTTCCTTCTCTGCCGAGAGACGCGCCCATTCTTTATCAAGCCTTCTGCGGTCAAGATCAAGTTGTTTGAATCCGTTCTGCAAAATCTCCATCTTCTTCTCGAAAAACTGGTTGTCCTCTTTCAAACGCTGACGCTCACCCGCTGCCTTGCGGTTTAAGACTTTCATCTCTTCCTGAAATTGTACTTTCTCTTTCAGGAATTGTTCCTGCATGTTCTTCAACTCTTTTGACGCCGTCTCTAAACGGATATTTTCCCGAAAAAGCCATGCTTTTAAAGCCTGCAGTTCCTCCTCTGAGCCCTGTGCAAGAATCTCTTCTACCCTCTTCATAATGATAAACCCCGACCATCTGAGCAGCGTATGACTGCCCAAACCCATACAAATCACCAGTTGCTGTATTCCCCTTAATCACAGCAAAAAAAATTATATCCGATCAGCAACAGCAGGACAATGAGCACCAGACCGATAAACCGATTGGTCAAAAAAAGCATAAACAGCATCCCTGCTGCAATACAGACCGCCACAAACCCTATCAATTTCTTCATATAATATCCCTGCTTATGCCCTTTGTATATTATATGAATGAAAGGCCCGAATAGTTCTGCCTCAGCCCATTATTCTTCTTCCGGAAATGCGATATCCACCGCCTGATCGTCCTCGATCATCTCCTCTTTAGGGGCGGTAAATTTATCCACGATATCAGGGATCATATCAAGCACCTTAGTAATGGTATCCTGATTCTTGATATTTACCAGCTTCGTGGAACCATTCTTGATCACAAGCACTGCACTTGGGGTCATCTTGGCAGAAAAACCGCCGCCACCGCCATTCTTCTTATCGCTGGCGCTGGCTCCGGCACCCACACCAAAACTGATGTCTACCAGTGGCAGAATGATGGTATCACCAATCTGTGTTGCGTCTCCCACCACTGTCTTCGTGCCGATCACCGCATTCATGCCTTTCATTAAAGCTTCGATTACACCGGAAAAATTATTATCTGCCATTTATACAGCCTCCTTTTTAAACAGCTTGATCAATGTTCTTATATCTTTATTTCTGTAGACCTTCCACGCTACGCGCAGGAAAGTAAACGCCCGTATTTTGCCTTTGATAAACAGATGCCCTTCCACATGCGCCTGCTCGAAATCCCCCACAATCCGCACATGCTCTCCAAGCAACGGGTACAACATACCATACACCGCCAATATCTCTCCCGTGGAAGCCGGATCTCCAGTTCCCACGATCAGGTCTGCCTCGAATTTATCAGGTTTCAAGGCCCTTAACAAAATACCTATCTGACCTTTGCACAGTTCCCAAGAATGTTGGAAAGCATCACTCTGAAGCACCTCTCTATAGTACTGTATAGTATTCGACGTAGACTTTATTTTATCACACATATGCCGGATTGTGTACAGTATATTCTGAAAGGCATTCTTTATTCTATCCAGAAATTGTCGGATCTTGTTGAGCAGATTCCGAACCTTTTGAGAGATCTTATAAATCCATTTACGAAATGGACCGGAAGGTTCTGGTGCTGCCTCTTGCGTATTTTCCGTATCTTTTGTCTCTCCGGTATTTTCAGGATCCACAGTCTTCACCTGTTCTAAAGAAGTATCCACACTTGACTTGTCCTCTGCATCAGGCACTTTACCTGCATCCGGTACTGACTGTTCTTCTTCTGCTTGTTCTACTTCTTTCCCGGCTGTATTTTCATCTGTTTCACCCGGCTTTTTCTTTTTTCGTTTTTTCTTTCTCTCAGATTTTTCTTTAGTCTGTTTCTTCTCTGCTTCCGGTATCTGAAATAAAGTAAACAAGAAGATCCGTACCCTCACATATACATCTGCCGGATAACATAGGAGGATATTGACCAGATGCAAAAGCCACGTAACCTTCGCATGTACGACAAAGGGTGGGTTGCCTTCTCCTTCTTCTCGAAACACTTCGATCCGGTACCGCAGCGGTACGAAAAATGCACAGCTTATGGCAAGAAGCAAAACACCCAAGATACACAGAAGGATAATGCCTATGATTTTTAAAATGAGTAAAATAATATGTAGCATATAAGTTAACGTCAATTCCCTCTTCTCAATTCATGGCTCTTCCCAAAAGATACGCAGTCAGATCAGCCTGTCCGGTCTCACGGACAGACTCTTGTGCAATACGGCAGATGATCTCCACGGCCTCATCATGACTCCCGGCGATCCCGATCACATACGGCGGGTGTTCCTTGTA
The DNA here is from genome assembly GCA_947175055.1 of uncultured Lachnospiraceae bacterium. GTDB lineage: Bacteria > Bacillota > Clostridia > Lachnospirales > Lachnospiraceae > UBA3282. The sequence goes on from CAMWLJ010000018.1 coordinate 2,904, forward strand.
ATAACGCTGCTGAAACATCAGATTATGATAGATCGACAGCTGACCACTCTCCTCCATGTAGGCGATCACGTATACATTTTGCAGCTTTGCATGCCTTTTCAGTTTTCTCCGTGTTTTCCTCGGATTTCTAATAGTATCCCCAATATAAAGATTTTTATAAAATTTCATGTATATTCCTGATAAAAAATGATAGTTCCTTTTTCATTGTTCCCAAATAGATAAAACTTAAATCATTTTAACACACTTCCCCGAAATAAAACAGACATAAACCATTAACTTTTCTTAAATTTCATGTCTACGTCCTGGCATACCAAAGCTCCTTTTTCTTCAGATCCAGATAAATCCCATAGGCCTGCTCCAAGATCTGCTTCTCATTGGGGAACTTGAGCAGATGGTATGCCTCATGATATTTATAGTACCCGGAGTCCGTAAAATATTCCTCGCGCTGGGGTCGGCTGTAATAGCTGTCCGCGATCATCAGATACCAGTGCACCTCCTTGGACACCGTATCTTCCGGGACAAGGAAAGTATACTGGCTTTTGCCGATGTATTTCATGATAGATGCCTGCACGCCGGATTCCTCATAAACTTCCCTGAGCGCCGTCTGTGCCTGCGTCTCTCCCTCCTCGATCGTTCCTTTGGGCAGGACCCAACCCTCGTATTTGTTGTGCAAATGCTTATACAGCACCAATATTTTTCCGCGAAAGATAACAACGCCACCGCTGCTCACAGCCTCGATCATAACTTACTCCATTTCATACTCGTTCCGTCATCTTGTCATACATTCTCTATACCGGTCACTTTAATATGCCCAGATCATCATGATATCCGGCCGCCTCATGCCCCAAAATATTCATCGAAGATCCGTTTGGCAATAGGTACCGCATAATCACCGCCACTTCCTGCACCTTCAATGATGATGGTCACGCACACTTCCGGTTCCTCTGCCGGGGCAAAGCCCGTGAACCAAGCATGAGAATCAGTCTTTATATTATTGTATTCCGCAGACCCGGTCTTACCGGCCGCAGTATAGGTCAATCCGGATAATTTCGTGCCTGTACCACTTTCCACCACCGCTGTCATCAGTTCCGTCAGCGCCGCTGCTTCTTCCTCGGAGAGCAGCTTCCTGTACGCGTCAGGGGAAAACTGTTTGATGATATTTCCTTCGTTGTTCTTGACATGATCCACCAGATAAGGCTTCATGACCGTGCCATTGTTGGCGATCGCACAGGTGATCATATTCAGATGCAGCGGCGTGATCTGGGTAGTCCCCTGGCCGATGGAGGCTTGCAGGATCTCAGAATCGGAAGTCCCGGCGTCCACTACAAGTCTGCTCTTGTTGTAGGCAAAAGATACCGGCAGTTCCTGATTAAACAAAAGGCTATCCAGCGTACTGCCCCATTTTGCCCGGTCTAATTGCATGCCGATATTCGCAAACGAAGCGTTGCAGGACTTGGCAAAAGATTTCGTAAAATCCTCGCTGCCATGCACCGATCCGTGATAGCAGTTGATCGTATCCTGCCCGGCGCTGTATCTGCCATTACACTGGTAGCGGTATTGTCCGTAGCTGTCCGGATTCTCCCGGATATATTCCAGGGCTGTGACGATCTTGAAAGTGGATCCCGGAGGATACAATCCCTGAGTGGCCCGATTCAAAAGGATAGTACTCTCTTTGTCCTGTATCACCTCCTCCCAGATCGCATCTATCTCATTGGGGTCATAGTCCGGTTTGGAGACCATGGCCAGGATCTTGCCCGTGGCCGGCTCGGAGACGATGATCGCTCCTTTATAGACACCCAGAGACCGGGATGCGATATCCTGCAGACTCACATCCAGAGTGGTCACCACACTGTCTCCCGGATACTTGACACCGGCCACGTCACTGGCTACCTTGTCCGAGAGTTTGGCATTGGAATTGATCAGGTAATAATTGGCCGCAGCCTCTATGCCGAATCTGCCGTTGGAAGCATATCCCACGGCATGGGCAAAAAGATTTTCGTAAGGGTAGACCCTTTTCTCAGTACCATCTTCATCTGTCTGCGTCTCGGCCAGTACCTGTCCGCCTGCCGCGTAGATGCTGCCCCGTGTATTCTGTGCGGCGAAGATCTCCTGCCTGCCATTGTAGCTGTTGTTGATCAGCTCCTGTTTATTTGTGGCGGCATAGTGGCACGTATATCCCATCATCCCCAAAAAACCAAAAACAAAAAGGTATGTGACCGCAAGAATTTGTTTATTCCGTTTTTTCCTGGAGGGCTTCCTTCTGCGGTGGCCGTCTTCTTTTCTTCCTCTTGACACGCTTTGCTCCTTCTTCCTGTCGAATGATAAACAGTCCTTCTATGATAAAGAACATCACCAGTGTGGTCAACACGGAACTGCCGCCATAGCTGATAAACGGCAATGTGACACCGGTCATCGGGATAAATTTCGTCCCGCCGCCCACTGTCAGGAACACCTGGAAAATATAGGTGACGCCCAGTCCGAAAGCGATCAACTGGTAGAACTTGTCCTGAAGCCTGACGGAAATATCCATAAACATGATAAAACAGCTGATACAGACTAAGATCATACACATGGAGAATAAAATCCCCAGCTCTTCCGCCACCGCCGAGAACACTGGTAGCGGTATTGTCCGTAGCTGTCCGGATTCTCCCGGATATATTCCAGGGCTGTGACGATCTTGAAAGTGGATCCCGGAGGATACAATCCCTGAGTGGCCCGATTCAAAAGGATAGTACTCTCTTTGTCCTGTATCACCTCCTCCCAGATCGCATCTATCTCATTGGGGTCATAGTCCGGTTTGGAGACCATGGCCAGGATCTTGCCCGTGGCCGGCTCGGAGACGATGATCGCTCCTTTATAGACACCCAGAGACCGGGATGCGATATCCTGCAGACTCACATCCAGAGTGGTCACCACACTGTCTCCCGGATACTTGACACCGGCCACGTCACTGGCTACCTTGTCCGAGAGTTTGGCATTGGAATTGATCAGGTAATAATTGGCCGCAGCCTCTATGCCGAATCTGCCGTTGGAAGCATATCCCACGGCATGGGCAAAAAGATTTTCGTAAGGGTAGACCCTTTTCTCAGTACCATCTTCATCTGTCTGCGTCTCGGCCAGTACCTGTCCGCCTGCCGCGTAGATGCTGCCCCGTGTATTCTGTGCGGCGAAGATCTCCTGCCTGCCATTGTAGCTGTTGTTGATCAGCTCCTGTTTATTTGTGGCGGCATAGTGGCACGTATATCCCATCATCCCCAAAAAACCAAAAACAAAAAGGTATGTGACCGCAAGAATTTGTTTATTCCGTTTTTTCCTGGAGGGCTTCCTTCTGCGGTGGCCGTCTTCTTTTCTTCCTCTTGACACGCTTTGCTCCTTCTTCCTGTCGAATGATAAACAGTCCTTCTATGATAAAGAACATCACCAGTGTGGTCAACACGGAACTGCCGCCATAGCTGATAAACGGCAATGTGACACCGGTCATCGGGATAAATTTCGTCCCGCCGCCCACTGTCAGGAACACCTGGAAAATATAGGTGACGCCCAGTCCGAAAGCGATCAACTGGTAGAACTTGTCCTGAAGCCTGACGGAAATATCCATAAACATGATAAAACAGCTGATACAGACTAAGATCATACACATGGAGAATAAAATCCCCAGCTCTTCCGCCACCGCCGAGAACACGAAATCAGCCTCCACAAAGGGAATCGATGTGGGAGTGCCCCGAAACAGCCCCAGCCCAAACCAACCGCCGCTGCTGATGGCAAACAAGGACTGTGTGATCTGATAACCGGCATCGTCAATACAACTGAACGGATCCTTCCAGGCCTGGACACGGACACGCACATGGGAGAAAAACTGGTAAGCAAGCATCGCTGCGAAGCATCCCCCGGCACTGCCAAGGAGCAGATAGATCCACTTAGACGTAGCGATAAAGACCATCATCACATAAACGATAAAGAAGATTAATGCACTGCCAAGATCTCTGGAGGCGACCAGGATCAACACATGGATACCCGCCAGCACTGCTGTCAGGATGACCCGTGGCAGATCATGGGATTCATAAAGCGCACTGGCCAGAAAAAAGACAAATACGATCTTCACAAACTCAGAAGGCTGAAAGGTCACTCCTGCGATAGAATAGGAAATCTTCGAGCCATAAGTCACGGCCCCCAATACGAGCACGATACCCAGTGCTATGATCCCCACTGCTGCATAGACCCAGGTTAGGCCTTTCAGAAATCTTAACTTATGGATGAAATAGGGAATCAGCATTCCCGCCACGATCGATACCGTCACGATGAAAAACTGCTTGATCGCTTTTTCAAAGGACAGTCTGGTCAGGATCACAAAACCGATACTGAGCAGTAAACACATATTGTTGACGATCAGCCGGTTTCCCTTGGGATAGACCATACGAAAAAGCATCACCGTGGCAAACAGAAGAATCTGCTGCAACACGTAGAAAAGCAGATATTCTATATTCCCCGTCTCAAAGCAGATAACAAGAAAGCATGAAAAATGCACCAGAAACATCAACAGATTCTGGCGGATATAGCAGCCGCTCCGGCTCTCTTCATCCTGATAGCGGAACACAAGAAAACACTCCAGCGTATATAATGCCATAAACAGCGTAATAAAATATTTGGAAAGCTCTGTAATATATATTTCCATAAAAACTATTCCACGCCTCTTTTCAAATGACCTGTGGTATAGGATTCATCAACGGATCGTCCGACTGTCAGAATCTGTCTGCACTCATCGGCCGTCTCCGTGGTAAAATCATAGCGTCTTACATCCACTCCGATTCTTTTTACCACATTCTCCTGCTGGTGTAAAGAAAAAGGAACTGAATTATAGATGATATTATAGCAGTGCCTGCAATTTATTTCCACCGGAAAAATAACACCATAGCGATCTTTTAATTGTAACTGTGATCTTTGGAGCGGCATCATCTGAGGATTCGGTTCCGTTTGATAGATTTCATGGCATTGTTTCGCTGTCTTGCGAATGCAGTTAGCAGTGATCATCATCGGAATCCGGCCGTAAACGATCATCGTCGTGCGCATACCATTGCGCATGGCATGGTCGGCCAGTTTCCCCGCCTCTTTGCGGTTCAGCTCCCAGGGCAACGTATATTCTTTACAATAGTGTGCCCAAAAACGCACGCTCTTGGCATTAAAACAGTACAATCCCGCATCCGGTACCATATCATAGGAACCTGCCAGCTTCCGGACAAAAGCAGCTTCCTCGTAATTGCGTACCAGAAACCCGCTGATCAGTCGGCCGCCTGCATTAGAGCCCGCTGCCGTATGCTCCTGTTCTAAAAACCGTATCAGCTGTTCCATATAAGCTCCATCGCCTGCCCGCAGGATATAGGGAAGTGCAAGGTAGTATTCCGGTGCATCTCCCGTCGTCCCCGCTTCCGCATATCCGGTCCTGTGCTCCGTCATATATGCCGTGATACGCTCATGCTGCGTCATATACAGATCACTGTCAATGTAAATTCTGCGGCAAGGAAATTGCAGCGCCACGGCAAACTGGTCACTGGTGGAGACCAGAATATCCACAGGCGGCTCCTTTATAGATTGCATCTCAAGTGATTGACTGTCGACCAATTCGGTATTGTTGACTGACTTGGTCGGTATATTTTTATTCGTTTTGTACCCGGCGTTCATGCCCTGACGTAAAATATATTGCCGCTCGTAGGCTTCAACCCCTACCCGCCGCAATTCGTTCAAAGCCCGTACCGGCAGGAAAACATCCTCCGTCATGCAGATTTCACATGTTCTGACAAAGACGCATGAATTTCCTGTTTTCAGTAAGCGCTTCCGAATGTCTTCTGCTCGTAAAGGTGCTTTTTGAGCCGCTTCTACGATCTCGCCCTCCACGGAAATATCTATCTTCCCGCAAGCGCACTCCTCTTCTGTGCTGTGCATACGTTCAGAATCTTTGCCTGAATGTGTAAGGGTCTCTCGGTTGTCGAAAAGACTGTCTCCCATGATCTGCAAAACTGCCGGCTTTCCTTTGTCCAGCGTAACTTTCATGGAAACTGCCAGCTTACCCGGCTCTTGCAGGTACTTGGCCCTGATCTGGGCCAGCAGGTTTTCATCGCTTCCGCCATAGCTTGGTCGGTGGAGTGTGATCATTTCCCGTCCGTTTTTCCGTTCATAATAGCCGGTCTGGATCTCACTGCGGATATAAAGACTCTTCAACTTGTCCAGATCTTCTTTGCTGACATGATATGCTTCCGGCCCTTTCTCATAATAAAGATCGATATATTTGCGGTAAAGCGCCGTGACACCGGCGGCATATTCTACCTTCTTCATGCGGCCTTCTATCTTAAAGGAATCTATTCCGGCTTCGATCAGCTGCGGCAGATAAGAGATAGTGCACATATCCTTCAAACTCAACGGAAATGCTGTATCAGGAGATACCGGCTTGCCAGCACCGTCACAGATTTGATACGGCAGCCTGCATGGCTGGGCACATCGTCCTCTATTCCCGCTTCTGCCGCCAAGTACACTGCTGAAAAGGCATTGGCCTGAGTAGCAATAGCACATGGCTCCATGTACAAAGCATTCTATTTCCAGGCCGGTCTGCTTCTTGATCCGGCAAACCTCTTCGAGTGACAGTTCACGGGCGGGGACAATGCGCTCTACCCCCTGTTCTTTCAGGAAAGCACATCCTTCCGGTCCGGTAAGTGTCATCTGTGTACTGGCATGCAGCGCAAGTTCTGGAAAATGATTCCTGATCTGCGTAAGTACACCGATATCCTGCACGATGACTCCATCCAGTCCGGATTCATAAAAAGGCCGCAGATAAGGGATCAAATCTTCAAATTCGTCGTCTTTTATCAGGGTATTCACCGTAAGATAGATTTTGCGTCCCATAACATGTGCCACATGGATGACCCGACAGATTTCTTCCGTTGTGAAATTTTCCGCATAGGCCCTGGCGCCAAATTTCTCGCCGCCCAGATAGACTGCGTCGGCTCCCGCATTGATGGCTCCCAGGAAAGCCTCATAGTTTCCCGCAGGCGCCAGCAATTCGACTTTGGCCTCTGGTCGCTTCTTGTTCTCTGTAGAGGATTCTATCATCTTCTTAATGTCTCCGTTACCTTCCCTATAGTCGCCTTGCGCAGATCAGCCACAAAGGCAGACGCATGGGAGATTACATGAAAAACCCTGTGGGTTTCCCCAACAGGGCTTCTTCTATTTGTCGTTATTTCTTCTTCTCTTTCTCTTTCAGTTCGGTTTCCAGACGAACGATCTTCTTAGCTGTCTCGTTAGCCTCTGTCTGGAGATTGCGGATATTCTTCTCCATGTTCTCCAGCTTGATCTGAGACGCGATCAGCTCATGTTTCAGATCGTACATCTCTTTCTCTTTATTCTGGATCTCTTCCTCCAGGCGTGTGATCTGGTTCTTCGCCTTGAAATAATCATCCGCTATATTCAACTGCATCAGGACGTTCTGCGTGTCGAGAGACTGCCTCTTAAAACTGTCAACCTTGCTGTATTCCGCAACTTTATTGTTTATGTAAGATGCGACCTTCTGCAGATACTCTTCGCTCTCGTAGCCGCTTAAGGTAAACACTTTACCGGCAATAATAACCTCTGTATCTGTTTTCGTTGACATAGGGTCCCCTCCCATACTAAATATGCCGTCCGAGTTCGTGATGTGATACAATATCTATTATATAATAGCTTACAGTATAATTTCAAGTATAAAATGTTATCCCCAAAATGTCGCAACAGTTCACGGACAAATCATCTTAAATGAACATCCATCTGCGGATAAGGTATGGAAATGCCGGCATCATCCAAAGCATATTTGACCTTCTCCGTGATCCGCCATTTGCATTCCCAGTATTCATCATTGTCTGCCCAGCACCGCACATTCAGATTGACACTGCTGTCTGCCAGTTCTTCCACAAACACTCTGCGGTCTTTGGAACTGAGAACGGCGGGATCTTCTTCCAGTACTTTCATGATCACTTCTCTGGCATGCCGGATATCGGCATCATATGAGATACCTACCTTAATGTCCATCCGCCGCTCTGTCAATGTACTCATATTCAAGATGCTGGAATTAGACAATGTCCCGTTGGGAATGATGACTACATGATTATTGGGTGTTGACAGTTTGGTGTAGAAGAGCTGGATCTCCTTGACGGTGCCTTCGTGGTCATCATTATCCACTTTGATATAATCGTCTACACGGAACGGCTTCAACAAAAGGATCAACACCCCGCCCGCAAAATTTGACAGGCTCCCCTGGATCGCGAGGCCGATCGCCACGCCGGCCGAACCAAGAAGCGCCACTACACTCGTCGCATCCAAGCCAAATCCTGAGGCGATCATAAACAACAGCAAAATATACAGGACAGCTTTGATAAAGGAGTCCAGGAACTGCGTTACACCGATATCCGCATTTCCTTTTTTCAGAGAACGGCGGACGATCCTACGCACCAGTTTAATGACTTGTACACCGAGCAGGAAAACTACCAGCGCCAGCAAGACTCTGGCCCCGAATCGCAGCGCCTTATCGGGCAGCTGCTGTAAATATTGCTGTATCAATCCTACATCGATCTCTTCTGCTGTAAGCTGTTCCAATTCCTTCAAGTGATCCTCCATAGCGTATTTCCTGTCCCCTATTATTTTCACTGCCCATGATCTTGCATTTCAGGCATTCTCACGCCGGTTACTTCTGCGTTCTGGTCCTGCGTGCCTGCTTTGCGGGAGTTTCCTCCTTGGCGGTCTTTTTTCCTGTAGCGCTCTTTTTCTCCGGCGTCTTTTTCTCGACTGTGGTCTCGGTCTTTGGCAGTTTCTGTTCCTTTTCCTGTGTCTCTACGATCTTCTGCAGCTTGATTTCCGCTTCTTTGGCCTTCTTCAACATTTCTTCTGCTTCTTTGGCTCTCAGCCGGGCTTCTTCCGCTGCAAGCTTCGCCAGTCTTTTGGCTTCCGCTGCCTCCGCTGCGATAGCCTCCGCCTCTTCTTTGGCGATTCTCCGTTCTTCTGCTTCCCTTGCCTTGCGGAGTTCTTCCGCGCGTATCCGTTCGATCTCAGCCTTCTCTTCTTTGGTATACGGCGCATAGGAGAAAATGCTGACCGACAGGGGCGCGCTTACCATATCAATGGCATACGGCTTACCATCCCACTCTGTTTCCTGCGTATTGCAGACATCCTTATTGACCACGCCGCTTCCTCCATAGATCCTAGCATCCGTGTTCATGATCTCCTTATATTTGCCTTCATAAGGCACACCTATCCGAAACGCCTGCCTGGCGTTGGCAAAATTGGCTACGACCACCAGCGAATCCTCCGGTCTGTCCGCTTTGCGCAGATAAGACAGCATGCAGGCATCCGGTGTAATACAGTTGATCCATTCAAAACCTTCCCAGGAAGTGTCTTTCACATGCAGTGCCGGCCTGGAAACATACAGCTTATTCATATCCGCTGCCAGACGATTTAATTTGGCATGCTCTTCGTACTGTAGCAGATCCCATTCGACCTCTCTGGATTCGTTGAATTCTTTATATTCACCGATATCCTGTCCCATGAAAAACAGCTTCTTGCCGGGGTGGGTCATATAATAAGCATAGGTCAGGCGCATATTGGCAAACTGTTCGGGGCGCTCTCCCGGCATCTTACCGATCAAAGTGGCTTTCCCGTGCACCACCTCGTCATGGGAGAACACCAGCATAAATTTCTCACTGTAAGCATAGATCATACTGAAAGTCAGTTCGTTATGACGTCCGGAACGAAAATAAGGATCCGTCTTGATATAATCCAGATAATCGTTCATAAAGCCCATATTCCATTTCAAATCAAATCCGAGACCGTCTTCTTCAAGGCTGCCGGTGATCTTCGGCCACGCCGTAGACTCCTCTGCGATCATAAGAACTCCCTGGTTACGTTTCTTCATAATAGAATTGAGATGTTTTAGGAACTCGACAGCTTCCAGATTCTCATTACCGCCATACATATTGGCTACCCATTCGCCGTCATTCTTGCCGTAATCAAGATACAGCATAGAGGCAACGGCATCGATCCGGATACCGTCCGCGTGATACTGCTCCACCCAGTATAGTGCATTTGCGATCAAGTAATTGCGTACCTCCGGTCTGCCGTAATTATAGATCAGCGTACCCCAATGCGGATGGCTGCCCTGACGCGGATCCTGATGCTCATACAGGCATGTCCCGTCGAAATTGGAGAGCCCGTACGTGTCTCTCGGGAAATGTGCCGGTACCCAATCAAGGATCACGCCGATACCGGCTTTATGCATTTCGTTCATAAAGAACATAAAATCCTGCGCATTGCCGTAACGTGATGTAGGAGCATAATAACCGATCACCTGATATCCCCAGGAGGCATCCAGCGGATGTTCCATAACGGGCATCAGTTCGATGTGCGTATACCCCATCTTCTGCACGTATTCGATGACCTTCGGTGCAAGCTCCCGGTAATTATAGTATTCTCTTCCGTCAGCCGGTTTCGCAAAAGATGCCAGATAGATCTCATACACATTGATCGGCTTATCCTCTGTGTGCATGCCGACACGGTTCTTCATCCATTTATCGTCTTCCCACTTAAAGCCGTTAAGCTCTCTGACGATCGAGGCGCTGTCCGGCCGCAGCTGCTGTTCAAAAGCATACGGATCCGCTTTCAGGAAGGTAAGTCCGCCCTTTGCCTTGATCTCGAACTTATAGCACTCTCCCTGTTCCACACCGGGGATGAATAATTCAAAAATACCGGAATCCCAGAGCCGTCTCATCTGGTGTGCCCGGCCGTCCCATCTGTTAAAATCTCCTACCACGCTGACACGCAGCGCATTCGGTGCCCATACGGCAAAAAGTACGCCTTCTACGCCATCGATCTTGGCAGGATGTGCGCCAAGTTTCTCATAGACCATATAGTGTATGCCTGCGTTAAATTTCTCGGTATCTTCTCTGGTGATCTGAGGTGCAAAATTATAGGCATCCCGCACCTTCTTCAAGGAATCGTCTTCATATTCAATGACATATTCATATTCCGGAATCTTCTTGCCAGGGATTAAGGCCGCGAAGAAGCCTTCCTCATCAACCAGATCCATCGGATAACTCTTGTCCCCTTCCAGAAGCTGCAGCCGCACGCTTTTTGCACCGGGTTGAAAAGTTTGTACCAGTACGGAACTTCCCGCTACGTGTGCCCCCAGGATCGCGTGGGGATCATCCGATTCGGAATATACGATCCCTTCGATCTCCGGCCAGTTCATCAGTTTATACAGTTTCTTGTTCATAAGTGCCCCTCCCTGTCATCTTTCTATAGTCATGCTGTTGGGAAGCGCGCTTTCTGTCCGGCAAACGCTTCCGTATATTGTTTTGTTATATCGCTGTCTATACTATATCTTGTGGATCAATATGCCGCTCCGTAATTTGGGTTCAAACCAAGTAGACTTAGGCGGCATCAATCTGCCGGCATCGGCTATCGCAAACAACTCATGAATATTTGTGGGATACATAGCAAATGCAACTGCCGCGTCTGTATCAACCCGTCTGGCAAGTTCTTCCAGACCTCTGATCCCACCTACGAAATCAATCCGCTTATCAACCTTGGGATCAAAAATGCCGAGCAACGGTCCCAACAGATCTCTCTGCAAGATCGACACATCCAAATTCTCGACCGGATCATCGGTATAGCGCTCCTCTTTGATTCTCAGGCAATACCATGTGTTCTGCAGATACATGCCGATCTCACCCTTGCGTCCCGGCCGAAACGGTTCCCGTCCTATGGCTGTGACATCGCAGACAGGAGCAAGCGCCTTGATAAATTCCGCTGCGGTATACCCGTTTAAAGATCTGACGACCCTATTATAGTCCATGATCATCAGCTGATCGTCCGGAAAGAGCACTGAAAGAAAATAGTCGCTCTCTTCGGTTCCGGTGTGGACAGTCCGCGCTGCCCTTCTCATTTGGGAGACTTTGACCGCAGAAGCACATCGATGGTGTCCGTCTGCGATATAGATTGCTTCGACCTGCGCAAACTCCTGCCGGATGAGCTCTATCTTCTCTCTTTCGCCGATGATCCAAACTCTGTGCGTAACCCCGTCCTCTGCCAGGAAATCATATACCGGAGTACTCAGCATGACTTCCCGTACTACATCCTCGATCCGTTCACGTCTCCGGTAGGCCAGTAAGATCGGACCAGTCTGTGCATTACACAGATCGATATGCCTGATACGGTCTGCCTCCTTCTCAGTCCTGGTATTCTCGTGTTTCTTTACCACCTGCCGCTCATAATCCTCTACCGATACACAGGCACCGATTCCCACTTGGGAGCGCCCGTCCATGGCCAGTTCATAGATATAATAGACTTCCGTCGCTTCCTCGACCAGCAGGCCCGTGTTCTGCATGTCCTGCAGCATGGAAGCTGCTTTCTCATAGACTTCCTGCGCATACATATCATGATCTTCCGGAAATTGCGTCTCCGGCCGGTCTATCCGCAGGAAGCTGTAGGCATCATCATGTACCTTCTCATATGCTTCCTTCCTGCTGTACACATCATACGGAAGCGCCGCGATCCGCTCAACCATATCGTCCCTGGGCCTGAGTGCCCGAAAAGGTTTAATGTCTGCCATTCTGCCTCCTGTCTTAACCGATACGTTACAATTCACGTCCTAACCGCTCACAAACTGTAACACCAATACTTTATATTGTTCTTATTTTATCAAATTAGACTATGCAGTACAAGCGTGAAGTGTTAAAATCGTAATATGATGCCAGAGTCAAAAGGTCATGTATGACATGCTTGCATGTCAATACATGACTTTGGGACCCGAAAAAACATGAAAAAGTAGCCCGATAGGGCGGATTTTGAATGTTTTTAGGATTGCGGGAGCATGAAATGCGGAGCAAGCCGTAGGCATCAGGGGGCAAAAAACCTTTTGACCCCAACATCATAGTATTAAGATAATTATTCAGCTGGGACTTTCCAGATCCGGCAGCTATGAGCCGCAAACTGAATAGCGAATAATAAGAAAAGAAAGGGATTGCTATGAATGGACGTTAGACCATGATCAGCAAAAGAAAGGGTGACACATAATGACATCTGAAAATAAGGAAATTTTAGATCGTATCAATGCCTATGCGGAGAAAGTGCTGGCAGATATCGATCCGCAGAAAACAAGGATCTCTTTTCAGTTGGAAGCATTGAAGCCTGTCATGCAGGAGATCGCCGACGAAAAGGGAACATCGGTCGAAGACATCTTCATCCTTTATATGGATCTTGCCAGTGAAGCTTCGGTGGAGGCAGAGAATCAGCTTCAGGCGACTTTAGAGGAAAACGAGAATGCCAATTTCTCCCAGATCGCCAATCGACTGGACTGACTGTTTGAGTCAAATTTCCCGGCATAGTTTCCGGGCATATCGCCCATGGTACTATGCCGGGGATAGTGTACAAGCCGATAGCAGAATCATCTGTCCTGCAGGATCATTTAACGACTCTCACTCTGAATACACCGTCTATAGACTGCAGTTTCTCTATAATCTGTGTCGAAGCCGGCGTCTCGATATCAAGCATCGTGTACGCGACCTCTCCTTTTGATTTGTTCATCATGTCAGAGATGTTAATGCCGATATCGCCAAAACACGCCGTGAATTTCGTGATCATGTTCGCCTTATTCTTATGGAAAATGGCTACACGCCCTGCCTGGGCACAGATACCCATATCACACTTCGGATAATTGACGCTGTTGATGATATTTCCGTTTTCCAGGTAATTCTTCAATTCCTTTACCGCCATGACCGCACAATTATCTTCCGATTCTTCCGTGGAAGCGCCAAGATGAGGAATCACAATACATCCATCTTGTCCGGCTGTGACCGTGTTAGGGAAATCCGATACATATTTGCGGATCTTGCCGGCTTTAAGCCCGGCAAGTACTGCCTGCTCATCCACCAGAAGATCTCTCGCGAAATTGAGCAGGATCACGCCGTCTTTCATCTTATCAATGGCGGCCTGGCCGATCATACCCTTCGTGGAATCCAGCAGCGGTACGTGGATCGTGATATAGTCGCATTCCTCGTAGATCTCCTCCACATTCAGCACATGCTTTACATCACGGCTCAGATTCCATGCCGCATCTACAGAGACATAGGGATCGTAACCATACACTTCCATCCCCATATGCTTTGCCACATTGGCAACTCTGACACCGATCGCGCCAAGGCCTACGATTCCCAGCTTCTTGCCTTCGAGTTCCGTTCCTGCGAAGTTTTTCTTGGCTTTCTCCGCATTCTTCCCGACATTCTCGTCACTCTGGTTCTCTTTCACCCACTCAATGCCGCCCACAACATCACGTGAAGCAAGCAGCATACCGGCGATCACCAGTTCTTTGACACCGTTGGCATTGGCCCCTGGCGTATTGAAGACTACGATCCCCTGCTGCGCACATTTGTCCAGCGGAATATTATTGACCCCGGCACCGGCTCTTGCAATAGCAAGAAGGTTCTTTGGCAGTTCCATATCGTGCATGGCGGCGCTCCTCACCAAGATACCGTCAGCCTCCTGCATCTGCTCTGTCTTCTCATACAGATCCGTAAACTTATCCAGACCTACTCCAGCGATCGGATTCAAACAATGATATTTAAACATACACACTTCCTCTTTTCTATATTGCCCTTTTCGCACTTATGCTTCTTCTTCAAAGGCCTTCATAAACGCTACCAGCTTCTCCACACCCTCGATCGGCATGGCATTATAGATGCTTGCCCGCATGCCGCCTACGCTCCGATGACCCTTCAGATTTACGAATCCTGCGGCGGATGCTTCTTTGATAAACTTCGCATCCAGTTCTTCACTGCCTGTCACAAAGGGGACATTCATAAGCGACCTGTCTTCTTTTCTCACCGTTCCCTTGAACAGACTGCTCTCATCAAGAAAATTATACAATATGGCGGCTTTCTTCTCATTCAGAGCTTTCATTGCTTCCAGGCCTCCGTTCTTAAGAAGCCATTTAAACACCTTGCCGCATATATAGATTCCGTAACAGGGCGGTGTGTTGTATAAAGAATCATTATCGGCGTGGATCTTATATTTCATCATTGTCGGCGTTCCCGGGAGTACATCATCTGTGAGAAGATCTTCTCGGATGATCACCACCTGTGTTCCCGCCGGGCCCACATTCTTCTGCACGCCGGCGTATACCATACCGTATGCAGAGATATCCATCGGTTCAGATAAAAAGCAGGAAGAAGCATCGGATACCAGGATCTTACCTTTCGTATCGGGCAATTTATGGAATTTCGTGCCATAGATCGTATTGTTCTCGCAGATATAGACATAATCCATATCCTCCGTGATCGGCAGATCGGAACAATCGGGAATATAAGAAAAGGTCTTATCTGCCGAAGAGGCAAGTTCTACGGCCTCCCCATAGATCTTGGCTTCTGCAAACGCTTTCTTCGCCCATTGTCCGGTCAATATGTAGCCTGCTTTGCGGTTCTTCATCAAGTTCATCGGTACGGAAGCAAATACCAGGCTGGCGCCGCCCTGTAGAAACAATACCTTATAATTCTCGGGAATCGCAAGCAGACTGCGCAGATCCGCCTCCGTTTCTTTGATGATCGTGTCATAGGCTTTGGAGCGATGGCTCATCTCCATAACCGACATACCAGTTCCCCTGTAGTCTAGCATCTCCTCCGCGGCTTCTTTCAGGACTTCCTCCGGCAGCACTGCAGGACCTGCTGAAAAATTGTATACTCTGGCCATTTTCTCTCCTCTCGCTTTCCTTACATAGTTGAAACAAACCCCATTGTACCCTCTCAAAACACTTTAGTCAATTACTACGTCAAAATTTTTTCACCTGTGGAATTTTTTGAGTTTGCGGCCGGTCTGGACATGAACATGTCAGCACACTAGTAAAACATTACGACCGGCGTTCCCACTTCTACACTGTCATACAATTCTACCATCACATCCCGCGGCGTATTGATGCAGCCATGGGAACCGTTCGTCTGGTAGATCGTTCCACCGTACTTGCTCCTCCAGGATGCGTCATGTATCCCGATCCCGCCTTTGACAGGCATCCAGAAATCAACCGGCGAAGCGTAGCCCGGACCTCGCAGCACACGGTTCTTCTGTTTCAGATAGACATAATTGACACCGGAAGGCGTTCCCATCCTGCGGGAAGTATTGCCCGTCACAACAGGTGTCTTGAGCTTTAACATACCGTCCGCATAGTAGTACATCATCTGCTCCCCCATATCGACTTCCACATAAGTATCGCCAATATCGTCTTTTCCCTGTCTCCATGCTTTCTGTGTATATGCCGGTTCGTGGGTCTCTTTTCTGCCGCTTAAGAATGCATCGGTGAGATAGGATATCTCCGCCTTCTTATCCAGCTTATTGCCGTATATGCCACCTTCAATGGTGACGATCTCTCCTCTTGTCGCTCTGAACCTCCTGCTGGCACCTACGGTATCATATTCCTTGGCCAGCGCATCGATAAATTCCTCCACAGCGTTATCCCGCAGCTTCAGATTCCCTTGGTCATCCAACGCGAAGCTGCCGTCCTCCTGCAATTCGATCCAATCACAGACAACCGAAGCGTCCACGGGAATCTGTTCCTCACCCATCTGATAGATGATGCCACACTGTTGGAAAGCATTTACTTTGTCCCAAAGCTTCAAAGTGTCTTCCATCTGCATGGACAGTTCAAGATCGTGATAGCAGCCTTCTTCCTCTAAGTAAACCTCCGGCCGGGATTCTGCCACGGCACATAAGATCGCGGCTTCCGCCTCTGACAGAGACAAAACATCCGTTCTTTCATTTAACAGTTCATATCCCTGTTTTGTTTTGATGATCGCTATCCTTCTCTCTTCTTCCGACTGCTCTCCTGCTTCCGAAAGAAAAGGAATTTCGTTTAAAATATCTTTAAGCACCTGTCTGTCAAAGGTTACCACTGGCATAAGTTCTACATTCTCACTGTGGAACAGACTGTCGATCCAAACCCATGCGTTCTGCTGCTGCAGGTAGATCTCCAGTGCTCTCGCGAAATCATACCGATAGTCGATGTCCTCTGCGGATATCTGCCAGGTATTGCCATCCTTATCGTAGATCACAATACCGTCATAGGAAAATCCTTTTGCCAGTTCTTCATTCACATCGTTAATGCTTCTCCCGGTACAATACACACCGTTGATCCATGTACCATATGCAAAAGCATTATGGTAGTAAATGGCCAGTCCGATATAAGTTCCCATCAGACTGACCAGAATAATGCACATAATAATCAATAAATGCTTTATGAATCTTTTCCCCATAAGACGTTTCCAGTCACCTTAAATTCAGTTTATCTTCCGTTCTCTGTACCGGGACGTTTACCGGGCACTGATATCTTACGCTTTCTTCTGCTTCAGATCCAGTGCATCAAAAGCGTCCGTGATCGGAGCGCCTGCCGGTACCATCGGGAATACTTTGTCATCTTCCGGAATCAGGCATTCGATCAACACCGGTCCCTTCAAAGCGATCGCTTTCTCAATGGCAGGAGCGACCTCATCCATTTTCGTCACACGGATGGCTTCACAGCCCAATCCTTCCGCAACTTTACAGAAATCTACGCCGTCGTTCAACACGGTCTGAGAATATCTCTTGCCATAGAAAAGAGTCTGCCACTGTCTTACCATACCGAGTACATGATTGTTGATCACTATCTGGATGATCGGAATATGGTAACGGCTTGCCGTCGCCAGTTCGTTCATATTCATTCTGAAACAGCCGTCACCCGCGATGTTAATACAGATTTTATCCGGACGCCCCATTTTTGCGCCCAGACACGCACCCAGACCGTATCCCATCGTGCCGAGACCGCCGGATGTCAGAAGCGTCCGCGGCATGGAATATTTGTAATACTGAGCCGCCCACATCTGATGCTGTCCAACATCCGTCGTGATCACTGCATCGCCGCCAGTGATTCTGTCAATTTCTTCTATAATGTACGGACAAGATAGTGCCGAATGATCATAATTGAGTGGGAACTTTTCCTGCAGGTCAGCAATGTGCTGCATCCACGCCGTATGTTCCTGCTGTTCCAGCTCTTTATTGATCCTGTTGAGCACTTCCTTTAGGTCGCCTACCAGAGAAACATCTGTCCTGATATTCTTATTGATCTCAGCAGCATCGATATCAATCTGCAGTACTTTCGCGTTCTGGGCAAATTTCTGAGGATTTCCCACTACACGATCGGAAAATCTTGCGCCCAACGCGATCAGCACGTCGCATTCACTGACACCAAAGTTGGAGATCTTCGTGCCATGCATTCCGATCATACCGGTATAGCGCGGATCGTGTCCGTCCATCACTCCTTTACCCATAAGAGTATCACAGACAGGCGTATCCATGATCTGCGCAAATTCTCTGACTTCCTTGTAGGCACCGGAGATCACTGCGCCGCCGCCCACATAGACAAAGGGCTTCTTCGCATTGCGCAGCAAAGACAACGCTTCCTGCAGCTCTTCCTCGGTATAGCAGGACAGCTGACTTGGCATTTGCGGCTCTTTTCTCTCATATGCACAGCTGTTAGAAGTCACATCCTTCGTGATATCTACCAGCACCGGACCCGGCCGGCCACTTCCCGCAATAGCGAAAGCCCTGCGAAGCGTGTCAGCCAGGATCGTCACATCTTTTACGATATAATTATGCTTTGTGATCGGCATGGTGACACCGGCGATGTCTACCTCCTGAAAGGAATCCTTGCCAAGCGACGGAAGCACGACATTACAAGTAATTGCCACCATCGGTACTGAATCCATATAGGCAGTCGCGATACCGGTCACCAGATTCGTGGCTCCCGGGCCACTTGTTGCCAGACATACGCCCACCTTACCGGTCGCCCTGGCATATCCGTCTGCCGCATGTGCCGCCCCTTGCTCATGGGACGTAAGAATATGATTTATTTCATTACTATGTTGGTATAAAGCGTCATATACATTAAGAATCGTTCCTCCCGGATACCCAAATACAGTATCTACTCCCTGCTCTTTCAGGCATTCCACAACGATTTCTGCTCCTGTCAATATCATATTATCCTCCATTCCGAAGCGTTATGCCGATTATCTCGGAAGCTCTAAAATAGCGCCTCTGTTGCCACTGGTCACCAGTTCACGGTATCTTGCCAGATAACCGCTCGTAATCTTCGGTTCTCTTGGCTGCCATCTTTCTTTTCTGGCTGCCATCTCTTCCTCTGATACCTTGACATCCAGTTTCATATTCGGAATATCTATGCAGATGATATCCCCCTCCTCGATCAACGCGATCGGGCCGCCTACGGCTGCTTCCGGAGATACATGCCCGATAGATGCACCACGGGAAGCACCGGAAAATCTTCCATCTGTGATCAATGCAACACTGGAGCCCAATCCCATACCGGCAATAGCCGACGTAGGATTTAACATTTCCCGCATACCGGGTCCTCCCTTTGGTCCTTCATATCGGATGACCACCACATCACCTGCTACGATCTTACCGCTCTTGATCGCCGCGATCGCATCTTCTTCACATTCAAATACGCGTGCCGGCCCTTCATGGACCATCATTTCCTCCACCACGGCCGAGCGTTTCACCACACTGCCGTCCGGAGCCAGATTCCCCTTGAGCACTGCGAGGCCGCCGGTCCTGCTGTACGGATCATCCACTGTTCTGATGACCTCTGTATTCTTGTTGACTGCATCCTTAATATTCTCTCCCAGCGTATTGCCGGTCACTGTCATACAGTCCGTATGTAACAGACCGATATCTGCCAACTCTTTCATGACTGCATAGACACCGCCCGCCTCATTCAAGTCTTCCATATAGGTAGGACCTGCCGGAGCAAGATGACATACATTCGGCGTTTTCTCACTGATCTCATTGGCAAAGGCAATATCAAAATCAAATCCGATCTCATGGGCGATCGCCGGAAGATGCAGCATGGAATTTGTCGAGCATCCGAGAGCCATGTCAACCGTCAATGCATTTAAGACAGCTTCCTTGGTCATGATATCTCTCGGGCGGATGTCTTTCTTCCACAACTCCATGACTGCCATGCCTGCATGTTTTGCCAGTTTGATCCTTTCCGAATAGACTGCCGGGATCGTTCCGTTGCCGCGCAGGCCCATGCCCAAAACTTCTGTCAGGCAGTTCATGGAATTAGCGGTATACATCCCGGAACAGGAACCGCAGGTGGGGCAGGTCTTCTCTTCAAATTCCCGCAGCTCTTCATCACTCATGGTGCCTGCCGCATGGGAGCCCACTGCCTCAAACATGGAGGAAAGGCTTCTTTTCTGCCCTTTTACGTGTCCGGCCAACATGGGGCCGCCTGACACGAATACGGTGGGTACATTGATCCGCGCTGCCGCCATCAAAAGCCCCGGCACATTCTTATCACAGTTAGGCACCATCACCAGAGCGTCAAACTGGTGGGCCAGCGCCATACATTCCGTAGAGTCCGCGATCAGGTCTCTCGTTACCAGAGAATATTTCATGCCGATATGTCCCATGGCAATGCCGTCACACACCGCGATCGCCGGAAAGACTACCGGCACGCCGCCTGCCTGTGCCACACCAAGCTTCACGGCATCAACGATCTTATCCAGGTTCATATGCCCCGGAACGATCTCATTGTAGGAACTTACGATGCCGACCATCGGCTTTGTCATCTCTTCTTCCGTAAAGCCGAGTGCATTGAATAAACTTCTGTGAGGCGCCTGTTGAATACCGGCCTTAACATTATCACTTCTCATATTCCTTCTCCTTTATCTTAAAATATAGTACTTCGTCATCATCTTCTCCCGGAATGCACGGGCAATGCACACTCCTCGTTGTACAAAATGTACATTATTCATACAAGATAAATCTGTCATTTTCATAGACCGCTGACAAATCGGCTTCTTCCAGGAACCGCGTAAATTCCGTTTCTGACAAATACAGCTTCCATGCATCCCCTGTAGGATCAAAACCTGTGTCATTCATTTCTGCCCCAAGCAAAAGGTATTTATCGGCCAAGACGATATCTGCCTCCTTGGGTTGCTGCGTAATGCGTTCCGGTCCGATATCATTTAAGAATAACAGAAGATATTCCTGGTCACAATCCGTAACTGCTACCCGACCGACGTGTCTCCAGTCTATCTGCGAATAGGCATCCTCTATCGCAGCTTCCCTGTCGCTGTATTGGGCCATGTAAGAAGCGGAAAATAACAACGTCACACACAGTATACCACACAGAACAGATACTGTTCCGGGAAGATACTTCCACATACTCCGCCATCTGTCTGTCCGTCCGCCAAGCCCGTGCGGCAGGTATTCTGCCAGATATTTGACCAGCCATGCAGCGGCAAACGCCAATATGACGCCTGCAAAAGAAAAGACCCGGTAATAGGGCAGCGAACATTGTAGGAACAGCATAAACGGTATGCAGAGAAAACTTACTATGAGGAAGATCTCCATCATCCTTCCATGATCCTGCACTGTCTTCTCCGGCATATATACACCATGCCTCAGATCACGCCAGAGCCGAAGCAGTAAAATCATCACACATAGAGCCGACAGCATCGCCAGTAGGACTGCACCGCCCATATAATATTCATTCAGCATATTCCGTTGCCAGTCTATAAATTTATGCACAAAGCCTTCTCTGCCGACACTCTGTATATATGGTGTCGCCAACATATATTCTATGCCGGCTCCCAGCGCATCAAAGGGCGCCTGCAGCAGAACTGAGACATGTCCCATACCATAATGACTGCTTCCTTCCGTCTTCACGAGCAGATTGGAGCCGATCGCCAGCCAGACGATCCCATAGAGACCCAGGGTACAGACGGCGCTTGCCAAAGATGTAAGAATAAGCCGTACAAGGCTGCTATATTTCCTTAGGATAACCAGGATGACGCCGCCGGCCAGACAAACAGGCAGCACCGCGTACACACTGCTTGGTATGGCATATAGCATCAGGATAAGACTGCCTCCAAAAAGCAGATGATTCCTGAGCAGTGCCCGTTGCCCCGATATAATGTGGAATAACGCATGGACAGATAACAAATAACAAAATGCTACCAGGGCGTATCCCCGGCCCTGCACGGCCAACTGATTTACGATTTTCATCCCAGCATAGATAAATACAGGAATAAGTGCTATCCCCCGACCAAAGCATTTCCTGCTGATCATAAAAAGCAGTACCAGACTCCCCAGCGAAGACAGATAAGATATTCCCCGCAGTGCAATGACCGGATTGCCAAAAAAGCCGAGAAATGCCGACAATACCGAATACCCGATATGATTATTCGGCAGGGGCCAGTGAATCGCTGCATAGACAGGCCCCCTGCTTATAAAGTAGTAATAAGTATACAGCTCATCATACCAGGGTGTCAGCGCAAACATCCGCCATCCATAATAACATGCCATAAAGGCGAGAAACAGGATGAATCCCCACTTCTCTATATCAATTTTGTGTCGCTCACAGCATTGTTCCATAGCAACATTAAATCCTCTCTGCAAGAAGATCTCCCATCTGTCTGCAGCCTACCAGCGTACATCCCTCTGACATGATATCCGATGTGCGGTAGCCGTCTTTCAATACCTGCTTCACTGCTTTCTCGACATCGTTCGCCTCCGCGTCAAGGTCAAAGCTGTAACGCAACATCATAGCTGCCGAAAGCACCGTAGCGATCGGATTCGCAATATCCTTCCCGGCTATATCGGGTGCCGAACCGTGACTTGGTTCATAAAGCCCAAATTTCGTGTCGTTTAAGGAGGCGGAAGCCAGCATACCAATGGAGCCGGTTACCATGCTTGCCTCGTCGGACAAGATATCACCAAACATATTCTCCGTTAAGATCACATCAAACTGTGCCGGATCCTTCACAAGCTGCATCGCACAATTATCCACCAGCATATGCTCCAGCGTCACTTCCGGATAGTCTTTGGCGACTTCCTCGACAACCTGACGCCACAGACGGGAAGAATCCAGTACATTGGCCTTATCAACACTGGTCACTTTCCCACGTCTCTTTCTGGCGATCTCAAAGCCTTTGACGGCAATCCTTCTGATTTCATTTTCATTATAGACCAGTGTATCGACTGCCGTCTTCACGCCGTCTGACTCAGTCGTTTGACGTTTACCAAAATAAAGTCCGCCGGTCAGTTCTCTCATGATCATCATATCAAACCCGGCTGCGGATATCTCTTCCTTCAGAGGACAAGCCCCTACCAATTCGTCATACAGCACAGCCGGACGCAGATTGGCGAACAGATTCAGTGCCTTCCGGATCGCAAGGAGTCCGGCTTCCGGACGAAGATCTGGTGGCAGTTTATACCATGGGGATGTGGAGGCATCTCCTCCGATGGAACCCATAAGAACCGCATCCGCACTCTTCGCCGCAGCGACTGCTTCCTCAGTCAGGGGAACGCCGCAGGCATCGATCGATGCGCCGCCCATCAAGATATCCGTATAATGTATCACATGTCCGTATTTCCTGGCAACAACATCTAAGATCTTTCTGGCTTCTCCCACGATCTCCGGCCCGATGCCGTCGCCGGGAATACAAGTAATCTTTAATTCCATAATCTCCTCCATTCCGAAGCGCTCTGCTCTGAGAACACGAGCAAAATTTCAGATTCTGCTCCGCGATCAATAGAATCTGTGGCGCTTCGACACAAACTCCCAGATGAATAAATTGTTTATTTTAGTAATAATTGCTGTATAAAAATTCACATTTACGTCGTTTTCCATCTATAAATATTCATTTTATACACGCGTTACAGGAAACCAAAATATCACTTATCTATCATAGTCTATTCTCACTCAAATTTCAAGAGAAAGAACAGCTCGAAACACAGAACAAAATTAGGAAATTCATCGAAATTACCTATATGTAAAAAAGAGACAGACCGTCAATGATCTGTCTCTCTGTACTGTTTTACATTCTTATCTGTCGTAAGATCCTACTTTTCTGTCCAAGCTATTACTGTGCTGTGAAAGATCTCTCTGCCAGTACATTGCTATCGGGATCCAAGTAACGTACTGTGTATGTGCATGTACCAGCATCTGCGCTCACTGCCTGATCCAGAGATCCAGCCAGAACTTCAAAACTTGCAGCGGCATCATCCAAACCAGCCTCAAGCTGCTCTGCAGCACCATCCTGTATCAAAGAGCTGTCTGTGATCATTAAAGATAGGATCAATTCGTTTCCTTTAGCTTCAACTGTAACAGACATACCCTGCTCTTCATAAGAAGCAACACCTTCTTCAAACTGAGCCATTACTGCCGGATCGCTCAAAAGGCTTTCTACCGTCAAATCTGAAGATTCTGTTGTCTCAGCCTCTGCTTCTTCATCCGTTGCTTCATCTGCAACTTCGGTTTCTTCATCCGTTGCTTCATCTGCAACTTCGGCTTCTTCATCCGCAACATCAGTTTCTTCATCCGCTGCTTCATCTGCAACTTCAGTAGTCTCCTCTGTCTCAGCAGCAGGTGCCGTCTCATCAGATCCGCCACAAGCTGTAACGGACAGTGTCATTGCCATGATCGCTGCACATGCAATAAGTTTTAAAGATTTTCTTT
Source organism: uncultured Lachnospiraceae bacterium (assembly GCA_947175055.1). Taxonomy (GTDB): domain Bacteria; phylum Bacillota; class Clostridia; order Lachnospirales; family Lachnospiraceae; genus UBA3282. The sequence continues at coordinate 27,475 of CAMWLJ010000018.1, forward strand.
TCATAAGTACTTCTCCTCCTTTTACTTAATATGATAAGAGCATATCACGCAAACATATCACTGTATACAATATGTCAAGCATAGTGCTCCTTCACACAATCAGTGATTATACAAGACCACAATTTTTTTGTCAATATCCAAATATCGCCTTTATATATTTTTAATATTTTCTCCGTTGCTGCGTTACAGTCATTGTTTTGGCCATACAGTTCACAGCAACAAGCTCTTTCCTAGAAACAAGAAAAAAGAGCTTCAACCCTTCAGGCAAGCTCTTTGTACAAAACACATGCGCTTCTTTGTTAATTCGTCTCGGCTTTCTCAATCTGCGCAACCGCTGACTTCTGCATCGGAATACGACAGTTCTTGTTATTGCCAAACTCTACAATGATCGTGTCGTCAGTAATATCGATCACGATTCCGTAGAACCCACCCGTTGTAAGGACACAATCACCAACACTCATATCTGCCAGCATCGCAGCAACTCTCTTCTGCTCCTTCTTCTGCGGACGTATCATGATAAAATACATAAAAGCTACAATGACCACGATATACAAGATCATTATGATACCGCCACCCGCAGCAGCGACCGGTTCAGCCGTCATTAAAAGTCCCATATTATTTCCTCCAATGTTATAAATATATTGTTGTAAACAATCTACTGCATACTATACACTTAATACTTACTAAAAACAAGCTTTTTTCACTTTTATTTTCTTTTTGGCTGTAGTTTAGTGTTGCCTGGTCTTTGTCTTTCTCGCTACAGCGAATCGTTTCTATGAGCAGACATGCCGGCCAGCTTTTGTTTCTTGTAAGCGGCAAACCTTCCTTTCTCCAATGCCTCCCTGATCTCCTCCATCATCGTGTTGTAGAAATATAGATTATGAAGGACACACAATCGCATACCAAGCATTTCTTTTGCCTTCAGAAGGTGTCTGATATATGCTCTGGAATATCTTGCACATGCCGGACAACTGCACCCTTCTTCGATCGGACGTGCATCCAGCTCGTATTTGGCATTAAAAAGGTTGATCTTGCCTGAATTTGTATATAGATGACCATGCCTGCCGTTTCTGGTCGGATATACACAATCAAAGAAATCCACACCGCGCTCCACCGCTTCCAGTATATTAGCCGGTGTACCTACTCCCATCAGATAAGTTGGTTTGTCCTGTGGCAGATAAGGAACCGTTTCCTCGATCACATGATACATCTGTTCATGGCTCTCTCCTACTGCCAGGCCGCCGAGAGCATATCCGTCACACTCCATTTCCGTGATCCTTTTCGCATGATCGATTCTGATATCATCATACACAGCGCCCTGGTTAATACCAAAAAGGAGCTGCTTCTTATTGATCGTATCTTCCAGGCCGTTTAACCGTTCCATTTCTTTCTTACACCGCTCCAGCCATCTGGCCGTGCGTGATACGGATGCCTCCACATAATGTCGGTCTGCGACACTGGAAGGACATTCATCAAATGCCATGGCAATGGTGGATGCCAGATTAGACTGGATCTGCATGCTCTCTTCCGGGCCCATGAAAATCTTCCTGCCGTCTATATGAGAATTAAAATACACACCCTCCTCTTTGATCTTACGGAGTCCTGCCAGCGAAAAGACCTGAAAACCACCGGAATCAGTCAAGATCGGCCGTTCCCATGACATAAACTTGTGCAGACCTCCAAGCTGCTTTACGATCTGATCACCCGGACGGACATGGAGATGATATGTGTTGGATAACTCCACTTGCGTCTTGATCGTCTCCAGATCTTCCGTAGAGACAGCCCCCTTGATCGCTGCTGCAGTGCCGACATTCATAAATACAGGGGTCTGAATCGTGCCGTGCACGGTTGTAAGCTGCGCACGTTTGGCCCTGCCTTCCGTTTTTATTATCTTATACATATATGATCATGCCCTTTCCAATACCCGTAATCTAAAGTAAACGATATCATATGTTAAGAACAATAGCATCATGTGATCAGACACTATAGTCACTGCTCTTATAAATATTTATCCCAAAATTCTTCCAGACAGATTTCTTCCTCCTGCATTACAGTCGCAGCCTCTTTACCTACATATCTAAAATGCCAAGGTTCATATTCTATGCTGGTAATATATTCTTTGTCCTTAGGGTAACGCAATGTAAATCCATACTCACTGCTATGTTCCGCCAGCCATTTACCTGCTTCGGTTTCCCCGAAGCCTTCATCAAGATATTTGTAAGTATCACAGAAAATATCAAGCGCCAATCCGATCTGATGTTCACTGGCCCCTGGTACGGTTACAGTTTGAGAAGCCAGTTTATAAGCATCCATGTAAGACATTCCCTGTCCCATATAGATTTTCACCTTCTTGTTAAAAAGAAATTCCTGCCGGTTCAGATCTCTGTATGGCGAACATATCTCCAGATTAATACCCTCATCTTTCGCGGCCTGCATCATCGTAAGCAAATCTTCGATGATTCGCGCATCACATTTCATGTTTCCCTTGATCGTTCCGAAGTCAAAACTGTATCCTTCCGGTATAGGATGTTGTTTGTTGATGAGAACAAGCCGCCAGTCAGATTCGTCAAATTCATAATCTTCTTCTATTTCTTGCTGTACTCCCTTCCCGGACGCATAAGCATCTTGGCTTTCCAAAATATCATCGATCGTATATGTATCTATTCCCTCAGCATCGTCTTCTATGTCGTATTCCACATCCAGATCCTCATCCTCCAAAAGGATCTGCTCTGTCGGAACCCTCTCGGATTCCACTGCCAGTGAGACATCTGAATCACCTACGATCTCTCCGTAGACTTCCTGAGCCTTCGTAAAGCTTGTCCTCTCTGCAAATACCGCAAAGGAAAAACTACAACTGCTCATAAAAAAGCCTACGACAAATGCCACACTGGCATATCGTTTGGTATTTGTCGCAAAATGTCGGCAGGCATGATAAACCCCTAAAATGACAGACAACATGATAAGACAGGGATAGTGCAGTCTTTTATGTCTCTTTGCTATTGCAGTAAATTTGATGATCGCTCTTTCTCGGAATGTCTTTTTCATTGGAATCCTCGGGTTCGTTCAAATTATGATAGTAATATACTTTGATTTTGATCATTTCACAAAATACATTTGCTGTTTAATTATAATAACATATAAAATTTATTTGTACACCTTTTTTATGTAAATCTATTTATATTTTTTTACGGATCGATGGCCAACTATACCGAGCCTATTTATACGTGGACTCATTTCAACATTGTCTAACATTATCTGCTACAGGGTCAGCACATGAAATTATATTTCGCTAAATCGGACGTGCCTGGCACTATTTCTTTTCCTTGAGCACATTAGGGCTCTAAATTGTTGAAATAAGTAATGTACATTATGCTGCTGTCTGTGTTATCATATTGCAGTGTAACATAAGGGTGATGTTATGTTAACAGTGTCTTTTACCAACAATTAGCATGGTCATTTGGCTATTATCCTCTGTTTTCAGCAACAATAACGGTTGATATTTTTAAAATGCAGGTTTTCTTTCATAATTTTTACAGATAATTGCATGTTTTGATGTTTATTTACACACATTTCGATTATTTGATTATTTTTTACAAAAAACATTATACAAGAAAGGATACTAGTTATGGCAGGTTCCACTTACGGAAAAATTTTTCAGATCTCAACCTGGGGAGAATCCCACGGAGCAGCATTGGGAGTGGTCGTAGACGGCTGTCCCGCAGGCCTTCTCCTAAGCGCAGATGAGATTCAGGTTTATCTGGATAGGCGTAAACCCGGGCAATCCAAGATTACTACAAACCGCAGGGAAGCAGACCAGGTCGAACTTCTCTCCGGTATCTTCGAGGGCAGAACCACCGGCACGCCCATCTCCATGATGATCCGCAATACTTCTCAGCGCTCTGCGGATTACGGTGAGATTGCCAATTGCTATCGTCCCGGTCACGCAGATTATACATTCGACGCCAAATACGGTTTCAGAGATTACCGAGGCGGTGGCCGCTCTTCCGGCAGAGAGACCGCCGGTCGTGTAGCTGGCGGCGCCATCGCTGTACGGCTTTTGCAAGAATTCGGCATCCGCGTGACAGCCTATACGCTGTCCATCGGCCCGGTGAAGATCGACCGCGACAAATTCGATCCTTCGGTTATTCTGACGACTCCCACCGGCATGCCGGATCTTGACGCTTCTGCCATGGCGGAAGCCTATTTGGCAGACTGTATGAGAAACTACGATTCTGCGGGCGGTATCATCGAATGTGTTATCGAAGGGGTGCCCGCCGGGCTGGGAGATCCGGTGTTCGAGAAACTGGACGCCAATCTAAGCAAAGCGATCATGTCCATCGGTGCAGTCAAAGCGGTGGAGATTGGTGACGGTATAGAAGTTTCCGTCCGTCAGGGGTCCCAGAACAACGATCCTTTTCGTATGAAAGACGGGAAGGTGATCAAGACCACCAATCATGCTGGCGGTATCCTGGGCGGTATCAGTGACGCATCTTCTATCATTCTGCGTGCCCATGTAAAGCCTACTCCTTCTATCTTCTCTGCCCAACAGACCGTCAACAGGCAGGGAGAAGACATGGAACTTTCCATAAAAGGTCGTCATGACCCGGTGATCGTACCTCGTGCCGTAGTTGTAGTAGAATGTATGGCGGCTCTTACGATCGCCGATGCTCTGCTTCTCAATGCCTCCGCCAAACTTGATAATCTCAAAAAAATATATGGCAGGTGACAACCTGCCATATATTTATAACTGAATTGCGGGTATCAATTCATCAAATAACTGCTGATGCAATACAGCGTCTGTCCGTTATACTCTACCCGTGACCAACCGTACTCCTCATTGATGCCTGTCCTTGTCACATATTCTCCATTGTGCAGTGTGGCAACTACCGTAGCATCCGGATTGGTCACGCTGGGCAACGCTCGCAGATTTACCTCGATCTTAGCTGTCACTTGGTCGTTTCGTTCCGTAAACTTGGTCTTAAGTCCGTCTCCGCTGCCTGCTCCCTCCTCGGAAGGTTCTGCTGGTGTCTGATAGCTCAAATCCGTCGTCAGATAACTGGATACCGCATAGACTGTCTGACCATTCAATTCCAACCTGGACCAACCGCTGTCGCTGACACCGGTTCTGGCAATAGTTTCGCCATTTTTCAGGGTATAGACGATCGTGCTGTCCTCTCCCTGACTGGGGATATTCCGCAGATTGGTGGAATCTTTGGCCGTCACATTCTCACTGACCTGCGTGAAATTCATCAATGCCTCCGCATCAGCCGTAACTTCTTCCGGTGCCTCGGTGTTTTGGGCCTGGGCTGTGCCCTCATATCCGAAATAAGCCACATTCACATCTACCGGCTTGCTGATTCCGTCCACTGTTCCCCGGTTCGTATACTGCCACATGGCATGCGTTCCCGTATAAGAGGACTGTGCCGTTTGCGGATAGGGTATCGCCGGATACTGGGATACCCAGATGCGGTACGTTCCCTCCAGCCTTTCCGTATCCCATTTCGCACTACCTGTCAATTCTCCCATGGAAGAATAGAACATCGGTGTATAACCCCTGTTATAGATTTCCTGCAGAAAGGCTATGGCAATATCCGTGCGCTGCGCATTGGTCAGACCGTACTGCACACTATCCGGCTGGTCAAAGCCCTCACAGTCATAGGCCACCGGATAGGTGATCTGGTATTTAGCGATAAAATCCGCAACCCAGCCGGCTTCCTCTATCGCCTCATCGGTCGTGGTAGCTGTGGAAAAGAAATATACGCCCACCTTAATGCCGTTCTTCTGGGATTCCTGCATATTGTACTTCGCGTTGGAGTCGGCACAGATCTCTCGGGACTTATCCGCCCGGTAGCCCACACGGATCATGGCAAAATCGATACCCGACGCGGCAACCTTTGCCCAGTCGATGGTACCCTGATAACGCGCCACATCAATGCCAACTGTTACCTGATCAGTCTGTGTCACGCTGCCTGAAGAAAGAAGCTCCGTTACATTGACTTCCGTTCCCTGGGCAGTGCTCATATTGGAATTCTGCGGATCCTGCGCTTCCACCTGCAGTGTCTCATCCGCATGCTCCAAGGCCGGTTCGCCTGTCAATGTATCCGTCTCGCCGGATATGTTCCCGGTATCTTCTGCTATTTTGCCTTCTCGCTCATTCATAACAGGTGATATTTCCTGATTTTCTTCATCTTCTATCGCTCCGGGTTCCAGTGCTGCTCCTGTCTCATCGGCAGATTGCATCGTCTCTTGTACCGTATCCTTCTTCCGGCTTCCGCCCAGCAACAGGACGGCTACCACGATAATGATCACACCTGTAACCGCTACTGCTGCGATAGGAATCAGTAGTCTTCTATCAGACAACCTTCTCGCATAATAAGGCTCAACTTCGTCCTCATAGTAGTCTACATAGTCCTCTTCCTCATCTAAAGAGTCAACATAGTCCTCTTCCTCGTCCAGATCCAGGAAGTCATCATCCAGATCGCTCAGTTTTCTCATTCGTATCCTCCTTTCCTCACCTGCTTGTACAACGTCTTCCATGTTTCCTTTATTCCCACAAATAACGAGCCGAGCTGCTGTTTGTAGGAATTTATCGACTGCCACGAGGGTCAAGTACCCTATCCGATATCCAGAAGATCCAGATACAGATCATTATAGTCCGTCCGATCTTCCTTGATGAACTGAATCGCTGTCTTCGGATGCTGATTCAAGATGCCTGTCAAAAGATACGGCACATCATATCCCCACTTCACACCGGATTCCCGCAACGGATCTATCTGGTTCTCCACAAACTTAAGCAGCGGATTGATCCTATACTTCGGATTCTTTAAGAAACCAAGCAGCAGTTCGCTGGGGCAGTTTCCGCAGCCTCGTCCAAGTCCGCTTACCGTCGCATCCAGATAACTTACGCCCTTGATGATCGCCTCTGTAGTATTGGCAAAGGCCAGCTGCTGGTTGTTGTGAGCATGAATGCCTACCTTCTTGCCGTATTTTTCCGCTACTTCCAAATATTTGTCACATAATCTTCTAACCTGTTCCGGATAGAGCGAGCCATAGCTGTCCACCAGATAGACTGTGCCCACACTGCTTTTGCAGAGAAGTTCAAGTGCCGCTTCAATATCCAGATCGTTGGATTTGGATATTGCCATAATGTTGACTGTGGTCTCATAGCCCTTCTTCGTACAATCTTCGATCATCTCCACCGCCGCCGGGATCGTATTGATATAAGTAGCGACCCGCACCATATCGATAGGGCTGTCCTTCTTATTTATAATATCTTTCCGGAAATCACAGCGTCCCACATCCGCCATCACAGCGATCTTCATATCGGTTTTGTTGTCACCCACCACGGCACGGATATCCTTGTCGTCGCTGAACTTCCATTTACCAAATTTCTTTACGTCGAATAATTCCTTAGACGCCTTGTAGCCAAACTCCATATAGTCCACACCAGACTTGATGTTGGCCTGGTATAGATCCTTCACAAACTCGTCCGTAAAGAAAAAGTCATTCACCAGGCCGCCGTCCCGCAGCGTGCAGTCCATCACTTTGATGTCCGGTGAATAGGACATCAGGGTTCTTTCTTTAGCGATTCTTTCTATTTTCTCCATCTCATGTTCACCTCGCTTTTAACACATTAACTGCCATACATCGTTCTGTTATGCAAATGTTCAAAATTGACACTTTATTTTACCATGATCTTCTTAAAGCTTTTCTTGCCTTTTTTTACAATAAACTCTTCTGCACCGATCGTTTCTTTCGTATAAGTGGCCTTTATATCTGTCACTTTTTCCCCTTTCACGGATACGCCGCCCTGCTCTACGGCACGTCGTGCTTCGGAACGGGACGCAGCCATGCCTGCCGCCACCAGTACACCCAGGATATCGATGGAACCATCCACGAATTTGTCATCTGTCAACGTCGCCGTAGGCATATTGTCCAGGCTGCCGCCTCCTGCAAAAAGCGCCTTCGCCGCTTCTTCGGCCTTATTCGCTTCCTCTTCACCGTGTACCAGATTGGTCAGTTCATAAGCAAGAATCTCTTTGGCCTTATTCAACTGGCTGCCTTCCCACTGATCCATTTCGTCGATCTGCTCGATAGGCAGGAAGGTCAACATCCGCAGACATTTGAGCACATCGGCATCTGCAACGTTTCTCCAGTACTGATAGAATTCAAAAGGCGTAGTCTTATTCGGATCAAGCCAGACCGCACCCTTCTGGGTCTTACCCATCTTCTTGCCCTCTGAATTCATCAGCAGCGTGATCGTCATCGCGTAGGCATCCTTACCCAACTTACGGCGGATCAGGTTCGTACCGCCCAACATATTGCTCCACTGGTCATCGCCGCCAAACTGCATGTTACAGCCGTATCTCTCGTACAATGCCATGAAGTCATAGCTCTGCATGATCATGTAATTGAATTCCAGGAAGCTTAAGCCTTTCTCCATCCTCTGCTTATAGCACTCTGCACGGAGCATATTGTTGACGCTGAAACATGCGCCCACATCACGGATAAATTCCACATAATTTAAGTCAAGCAGCCAATCTGCGTTATTGACCATCAGCGCCTTACCCTCAGAGAAGTCGATGAACCTGCTCATCTGCTTCTTGAAGCATTCACAGTTATGATCGATCGTCTCCTTCGTCATCATGCTGCGCATATCAGTCCTGCCGGAAGGATCTCCGATCATGGCCGTACCACCGCCGATCAGAGCGATAGGCTTGTTGCCTGCCTCCTGCAGTCTTTTCATCAGGCACAGCGCCATAAAATGTCCCACATGCAGGCTGTCCGCTGTTGGGTCAAAACCGATATAGAAAGTCGCCTTTCCGTTGTTGATCAGGTCACGGATCTCATCAGCATCCGTCAGCTGTGCAAGAAGTCCTCTTGCCTGAAGTTCTTCAAAGATTTTCATTGTCTCCTCCTTTTCTGTTTCATCATATAGGAAATTCGGAAAAATTCTTATATGACAAAAAACCCCGTCCTATATATACTATAGGACGAGGTTACACTCGTGGTACCACCTATTTTCACAGTCAGTTCACACTGCCTGCCTCATCAAGTACAACAGCTGGCTTACAGATATGATCGCCGATCCGCACTACCGCCGCAATACTCTCCTGCTATAACGGGCATTTCCCGGCACAGCCTACTAGGATATCTGTTCCATTCTGCCATGCAGCTCCGAGATGTATTCATGATAAACCTCCCGTGCGCCTCTCATCAACCGGCTGCTTTCTGTTCGTTTGGCAGATCACTACTTGTTCTCTTCAACGCTTCTATTTTCTTTGCTGACTTTAATGTAAACGAAAGCGCGCCGTTTGTCAACTGTAAATTTTATTCTCACTGCATCGATCTATTCTCAGACCTCGATCATTTTCAGATCCCAGGCAGGAATCGTAAATTGCTCTCCAGACCGGATATTCTCTCCCGTCAGAAGATCTGTCCCGTCTGCGTACGCGTACTGCACCTCCTGTATCGTACTGGAATAATTGAGATAAAAGAATACGGTCTTCTTAAGATCGTTGGTTCCTCTGCGGATGATCACCGGGAAACCGCTCCCTTCCGAAACCGGAACGCCTGCCTCTTGGAGAGCCATTTCCAGAATCCGTGTAAGCAGCTTTTCATCAGTCATACACCCTATATAATATGCACGCCCCTGCCCAAAAGCATTCCTGGTCACGGCAGCGTATTCCTTCCAGTTATAATGATCGTAAGTCACCAGTGTCTGTGCCGTGTCAGGAACCAAAAGCTCCATAAACACTGTGGCCTCGTGGGCCACGCCGTCCTCCGTGCTCTCCCCGGAGAGCTTTACGTTCTTTGGTATGGTAAATTGATGATAGTGCATACCCAGGCAGTCACTTAAGATCCGCGGCTGTACCTCATGGCTCACCTTCACATTCTCATCTGCAAAAGCGCTCTTAAAAGTAGCGACCAGTGTGCCACCCTCCTCCACATACCGGTTCAGCTTCCGGAGCACTACGTCCGGTACCGCATAGAGGGCCGGCACAAGGATCATCTTATACTGGTCAAAGTTCTCCGACTCCGGCCAAAGGAAATCACACTCTATGTTTCCCTTATAGAGCGCGTCATAAAGCCAGCGCACAACATCATTATAGGATGCCGCGATCCGAAACCACTTCAAGGCGGTCAGTGCCTCGTTGCTCACGAGGATTGCGACCTCGTTCTTCTTTTTCAGATTTACAAGGTGGCTGCCGATCTCCTGAAATTCCCGTCCAATGATACAAGCCTCCTGGTACGTGGCATTTTCTTCAAAATCATGGCTCAAAAGGCCCTTCCAGTAAGTTTCCATCGCGTTATGCAAAGAATGCCAATGCCAGTACATCACGCTGCCGGCCCCTGATGCGATATGGCTGTATGCCTGCAGGCGCAGCTGCCCCTTATAAGGCAGCCATTCCGGGAAGCCCTGGGCTTCCGTCTCCAGAAGCAGATAATTGTCCTGTTTCAGGGAACGCGTCAGATCTCCGCCGAGAGCGATCTCATTGCCCGTCAGATTCTCCTGGGTCGGATGGTAAATATCTACACCGGCGATGGTCAGGCACCGGGCGGTACGATGGTGATCTACGTCGGGCTGGACGCCATAGGAATACCCCCTCCATTCAAGATCAAAGTTGTGGGTAATAAACTGATCCTCACGGGCATATTCACGTACCAGCGACGCCTGCCAGCCAAGGAATCCCTCGACCAGTCTTCTCTGAAATTTCTCGAATTCCGCCCCCAGACTGCCGTTTATCGTCCCTCTCACATCCGGGAAATCCTCCCAGGCGTTTATCCGGTTACTCCAGTAATCCAGGCCAAAAGCTGCATTCATGGCATCCAGATTGTTCCCGAATTTCTCCCGCAGATATTTTACAAATCTTTCCTGTACGTTCTTTCCTGCCGTACCGTAATGCTTCGTCTCGTTATCTATCTGGAAACCGATGACACATTTTCTGTGTGCCGTGCATTCCATCAGACGTCGGATCACGCGCTCTGCATAAAACAGGTAGACTGGATGGGTAATATCCATGATCTGCCGTGCACCGTAAATAGCCCGTCCCTTCTTTGTCTCCACCAGCACATCCGGGTGTGACTTTACCATCCACGTGGGCACCGCATAGGTGGGTGTTCCTACGATCACATGGATCCCGGCCTCCTCCATGGCATCCAGAACTCTTTCCACATGGGTAAAGTCAAATACCCCCTCCTGGGGTTCGCAGGTACTCCACGTGGACTCGGCAATCCGTACCGTGTTGATCCCTGCCTTCTTCATCATCCGTACATCTTCCGCCAGCCGCTCATAAGGCATATACTCGTCATAATATGCCGCGCCAAATAAAATCTCGTTCATCTGTGTTCTTATCCTTTCTCTTTGCTCCCTATTCCTATAGAGTTTGATACTGCCTCCTAGTATGTCGTGCAAACAGGATAACACAGAAAGAGAACGGGATATATCACATATTTCATGTCATTGTCATATATTTTTGTTCTTTTGGAAATCTCCGAACTTCTCGCGGTACCTTGTCGGTGTCATCCCTGTCTGTTCCTTAAAGGCTCTGCCGAAATGACTTTGGGTACAAAATGCCAGATAAGAAGCAATACTTTTGATATCGTAATCCGAATAACGCAGCAGATTCTCGGCAAGCCGTATCCTTTCCCGACGGATATACTGTTGGATCGTGATCCCTTCCACCCGGTGAAAAAGTGTTGAAAGCCAGGCAGAGGATATACCGATCTGATGTCCGATCTCCCCGATCATGATCTCATTATGCAGGTTCTGGAAAATATAGTTCTTGGCCTGATCAACCATCGCATTTCTCTCTGCCGATGCGTGAACGGCACTTACCCGTTTTGTGAATTCAAACTCCGCCTGCCGCATGGCCGCCTCGATCTTCACGGCATCCGTCATATCCTCGATCTTCAGAATATAGCCGTCCACCATAGAAAAGGCCTCTTCCGGAAGCATCCCTCCTTCGATAGCCGCTCTGGAAGCCAGCGTTACTACACAGATCGCAATATTCTTGGCCTGCCGCAGTCCGTCTCTGGAAAGCTGTCCTATTTCCCCGCGCCGGACTTCCTGAAGGCTCCTTTTCAGCAGCTCACTGTCCCCGCGGCGGATGCTGTCCATCTCCCGTTTTTCCTGATCGTAGGGATTGTGTGGAATCTCCTTTTCTTGCCGTTGGAAGATCACCTGCTGCACGCTGGCCCGGGCTTCCCGTATCTCATTCTCCACCAGATTGCTTCTTGGCCACAGGTCTTTAGCCGTCCACTCCTGTCCCGTAATGCCATGGCAAAGTGCCAGCAGACCTGCACAGAAAACATGCTTATCACAGAAGGCTATTCTGATACATCCTTCTCTGCTTACACGATGAGCATCCGCCAGACACCCGGCAAATTCTTCCACCGGCTCTTTGATACTGACCGGGCCGATCAACAGCCTTTTCCCCTGAAAAGGCAATATGCCATACAAAACAGCTTCAAATTCACAGTACAGTGTAGGACAATTGCAGTCCCCTTTGGCAAGCAGCAGCTCAAAAAGGGCCGGATCGCGATACAACGGGTCCGCCTCCGGGTTTGATTCCCCGTATACCCGCTGTATGTCATGATCCTGCCCTACAAGATAGATATTGCATTGAAATATAGTTACCCACTGCTCCAGCAAATAATCCAAATTGCGTATCATCGGTTCACCATCAGCTTTATCATCGCCTGATTGAGCCCGTCCACCGTCAACTTATACATGGGGAACATCCCCTTGATCGCCGTTTCCGCCTCCCGCCAAGGTGCGTGGCCCGGCGCCATCTTCGGATTCAGCCAGACGATTTTCTTGTAATGCCGCTTCATAAGCTGCAGCCATTCCATACCGGACAGACCGCCGTTAGGTCCTCTGTAATTGCCCGATGTGGAATACAGCTCTTCCGGCGCCATGGCTGCATCTCCCACGATGATCACCTTATAATCACTGTCCAGATTGCGGAACATCCATTCCGTCTCGATCCAGTCCCCGTTCTCACACTCCGGCGTCTTATACAGATTGGAGTAGATGCAGTTATGGAAAAAGTAAGTCTTCACATCCTTATAGTGATTGGATTTATATACAGAATGGAACAACTCATTCAAAAGCGTCGTATAGGGGATCATCGTACCGCCCGAATCCATGAGCAGCAAAAGCTTCACCGCATTCTTGCGCGGTTTCTCCATCACGATCTGCAGACAGCCGCCGTTATTGCAGGTTGCGTCCACTGTACCGTTAATATCAAGTTCCGTCTCCGGAATGTCCAGTTTCGATGAAAACTGCCGCAGTTTCCGCAGCGCCATCTGAAACTGTCTGTTGTCCAGCACCTTGTCATTGCGGAAGTCACGGTATTTCCTGGCGCCTACCACCTGAAAGGCAGACTGGTAGCCGGTGGTTCCACCGACCCGGATACCGCCCATGTTGCCGCCAAGATTACCAAAAGATGTCTTACCCATAGTGCCGATCCAGTGACTGCCGCCGTTGTGCTCCTCATTCTGATCCCGCAGCCGTTCCTTGAAGGTATTCTCCACATCTTCCTTATCCACCTGGATCACTTCCTGATTCATCTCATGGCGGATCTCCTCGAAGACATCCTGCATATCCGGCTTATCCAGCCAGCGCATCATATTCTTGCTGACTTCATTCTCCGACTGGATTCCCTTAAACACCTCGTCAAAAGCCATGTCAAACTTGTCAAACTCCGTCTCCGACTTCACCAGGATCATCCGCGCTACATAATAGAATTCTGTCAGGCTGCTGTTGCACAGCCCCTGATCCAACGCGTTCTGCAGGGTCAACCATTCACTCAAGGATACGTCGAGCCCTTTATCTTTTAACGTGTAGAAAAATTTACCGAACATAAATGTTTCCTTTTCTGATTAAAATTCCCGCCTGTTCTTCACTGTCTCCAGATCCTCGTCCTTCTTCACTACCACCCCGATGAAAGGCAGCTCCGAACGAAGCTTATCTGTCGGGATCCCGCCGATCTGTAAGGCATTGACCCAGTCGATCAATTCGGATGTGCTTGGTTTCTTGCGGATATCCTTCATGGAGCGAATCCAGTAAAATGCCTCCATGACATCCTTCAGCAACTTATCTTCTACATCCGGATAATGGGTCCGCACGATCTCCTCCATCAACGTCTGATCCGGGAAATCAATATAGTGGAAAATACATCTGCGCAGGAAGGCATCCGGCAGCTCTTTCTCCGCATTGGAAGTGATGATCACGATCGGCCTGTGTTTTGCCTTCACGGTTCTCTTGGTCTCATGAATATAGAATTCCATCTGGTCAAGCTCCCAGAGAAGATCGTTGGGAAATTCCAAATCTGCCTTGTCGATCTCGTCAATCAACAGGATCACCTGTTCCTCTGACTCAAAAGCCTCTCCCAGTTTGCCCAGTTTAATGTAGCGGGCGATATCATTGACACCCTCCTCACCGAACTGGCCATCGTACAGTCTCTGGATCGTATCATACATATACAGACCGTCCTGCGCCTTGGTGGTAGATTTTATATTCCAGATGATCAGCTTCTTGCCAAGAGAATTAGCGATCGCCTGCGCCAGCATCGTCTTACCCGTGCCCGGCTCGCCCTTTACGAGAAGCGGCTTCTGCAGGGCGATAGCCACATTAACGCTTGCCAGAAGCTGTTCGGATGCAACATAATCGGAAGTGCTGCTGAAGTTCTTGTTCTGTTCACTCATTTTGATTCCCTTTCGTAACAGTTCAGCCTTCATCTTCCCCGTTACGCCCTTTCCAGTACATTCATATTTCGTTTCTTGCCTGTCTCATAAATTTATGTTACGATATTTTGAGTACAAAAGCAAGCAGTATTCACGTTACAAGACCATTCGTAGAATACGGCAGTATAGGTACAGACCATAGAAAGGAAAATGTTACGCATAGGAGGATTCCGCGTAACGACAAAGACATATGACACAGACTGAGATCAAGAACAAGACAGGCCTCTCCTTTGAGGTGTTCCCACCTAAGAAAGATGACGAATTCGATAATGTATACCCTATTCTGCAGCAGTTGGCAGCCCTGCGTCCTGATTTTATCAGCTGCACCTATGGTGCCGGCGGTTCCCGCGCCGGTAAGACTATCGAGATCACTTCCTATATCCAGCAACAGCTGCATATTGATGCCATTGCCCATATCACCTGCGTCGGCTTCACGAAAGAAGACTTACACCAAAACTGTGAGGCACTGCGGGAAGCAGGGGTAAACCATGTTCTTGCGCTGCGCGGAGACCGCCCTTTATCCATGAGCGACGAACAGTTCAATAATCGTGAATTTCATTATGCCACGGATTTGGTTCGTCACCTGAGGGAGCACACGAATCTGCAGATTTCCGGCGCCTGTTATCCGGAGAAACATTTCGAGGCGCCAAACCTGGAAGAAGACCTCCGGCATCTGAAAGAGAAAGTAGAAGCCGGCGTTACTTCACTGGTCTCCCAGATGTTCTTTGATAACACCTTTTTCTACCGTTTCCTGGATAAAGTCCGTGCGATGGGAATCGACATTCCTGTCCACGCCGGTATCATGCCCATTACCACCGCAAAGCAGCTCGGCACCACCGTATCGCTCTCCGGTTCTTCCGTCCCGAAAGCGCTGGCAGATATCATCGCCACCTTTGGCGACGACAAGGAGGATATGCGCAAGGCCGGCATAGACTATGCCGTGAACCAGATCCGTGATCTGAGAGAGCATGGTGTGGACGGTATCCATATCTATTCTATGAATAAGGTTAAGACTACGACGGAGATCTGTCAGTCATTGTAGACCTCACTATCCATAAGATCTCAAAAGGACAATGTTCTCTTTCGAGCCATTGTCCTTTTTGCTATGTGCTCTACCAGGGTAACAGCGGATTCTCTATCTTCTTATCCCGCAGCATCAGATTCTTCACGGCCTCGTCTGCCAGTTGTCCTTCAAACAGCACCGCGTTAACCTGCTCTATGATCGGCAGTTGCACGTCATACTGTTTCGCCAGTCCCATGGCAGCTTTGGCGGAATACACGCCTTCCACCACCATCTTCACCTCGTCCATAGCCTGTTTCATCGTGTACCCCTGTCCGATCAGAATACCGGCCCGCCGATTGCGGGAATGCATGGAAGCACAGGTCACGATCAGATCTCCAATACCTGTCAGCCCGCAGAATGTCTCAAACTTGCCGCCCATGGCCACGCCCAGTCTGGCGATCTCGGTAATGCCTCTGGTGATCAGCGCTGCCTTCGTATTATCCCCGTAGCCCAGACCGTCAGCGATACCCGCCGCCAAAGCCA
>CAMWLJ010000019.1 GCA_947175055.1 uncultured Lachnospiraceae bacterium
TTGCCATTGCCGATCACCTCCATGTGATATAGTATATTTATTCTGAATCGTCTCACGATAACGTCCGCTTCTCTCTATCCTATACGAAGACGGGAAGAAATCCGCACAACAACAGAGAGTTACTACGTAATCTTTGATATATATATCGGAAAAATGAAAAATATGTTTAGAGCGGCCGGTACAAAACGGGAATTATTATGTTACAATATTTTTACCTTTAATCGTCAGGAGCACACATCCTTTCGATTAACGGATATACCTGCCACGGCAGACAGGAACGGAGAACCCATATGGAAATCTTATTCTACCGCTACAACAATATCTGTGAACCTGACATCCTTCAGACCTTTCAGGCATTCGGCATCACAGTGCACACCGAAGAAATGGAAATGACCGATAAAACTATCACTCCCAGACAGTGCGCTGTCAAGATCGCTGATTGGCTTACCGAACACACATTTGCCTTTGTTTTCAGTATTAATTTCTTCCCGGCGATCTCTTATACATGCAACCGCTTCCATGTGCCTTATGTATGCTGGAGTGTCGATTCTCCGGTGCCGGAGTTATTTTCCAATGCCCTGAAGAACGAGTGGAACCGGATCTTCCTGTTCGACCGGACACAATATGAGTTCTTCCATCCCATAAATCCGCAGCGCATCTTCTATCTGCCGCTTGCCACCAACACGAAACGCTGGGAAGAACTGATCCTGACTATGACGGAAGAAGACCATGCAAACTATGGCAGTGATATCAGTTTCGTAGGTTCTCTTTATACGGAAAAATGCAGATACGACACATTGAATCTCTCACAGCACACACACGGCTTCGCAGACGGTCTGATGGAGGCGCAGCTTAAAGTATATGGCTATAACTTTATCGCAGAGACCCTGACCGAAGGTGTCATTCGTGAGATTGCTGACGCTGACCCGGATTTCTACAAAGGCGCTGACACCTATGGGGACACGAAGCGCTACCTTGTCGCACATCAGTATCTCGGTGTCAAACTGGCCGCTATAGAAAGGGAACGGACCTTGAACCGTCTGGCAGAACATTTTCACGTGACGCTCTATACCAACAGCGACAGCACACCGCTTCCTAACGTACATTGTATGGGACCTGCCAAGACCCTGACGGAAATGCCCCGAATCTTTCATGCCAGCAAGATCAATCTGAATATTACCATGCGGCCCATCGAAAGCGGACTTTCTCTCCGCGTCTGGGATGTCCTTGGCTGCGGCGGATTCCTTCTTACCAATTACCAGGCGGAAATCCCGGAATATTTCGAGATCGGCAAAGATCTTGAGACCTATGAATCCATAGAAGAGCTGGAGCAAAAGGCAGCTTATTATCTGTCCCATGAAGAAGAGCGGCTGGAAATAGCCATTCACGGTTACGAGACCGTGGCAAAACTGCATACCTATGAGATCAGAATAGCAGAGATGATACGGATCCTGCACTCCTTGTCATGATGCCGGAATCATAAGATACATAAAAGATCATTGCTTTTATCATATAGGAAATTCATCGAAATTTCCTATATGATTAAAAACTGCCTTACAGAGACGATCCCTCTGTAAGGCAGTCTTATTCTATATCTTTATCCCAACAGCTTCTTCAGAGCTTCAATGCCATCTACATTGACGGCCTCCTTATTTGCATCCTGAATCTGCTCATGGACTTCCTTCCGGTATACAGGTACTTCTCGTGGAGCGCTGATGCCCAGCTTTACCTGCTCACCTTTAATTTCCAGCACCGTGATCTCCACATTATTGTTGATCACCAGCGCCTCGTTCTTTTTCCTGGATAAAGCTAACATCTACTCACCTGCTTTCTTCTGATTTAAAATATCATAAATCGGAAATTTCACCTGATAGGTATCACCCTCCACGATCACTTGTATCGCTTTCCGCTCCGCCGCATTGATCACGATAGGCCCTTTCAGATTAACCGACATCTTTGTCAGGTCTTCCGGAACCGTCACGGTCACGAGCACAAGCATATCTTCCTGATCAAGTTCGCCCAGATTCTTCAGCAATTCATCATCTGCTTCCGGATTATAATCAGGGCATACCAACAGTGGATCCATGACCGGCATGGCAAATGCAGGCTCTTGGATGGACTGCAGCCAATGGATGGAATCCGAACCCTTTTCCTCATCATGGATCAACGCGAAATCCTTCAGATCGGGAAATCCGATAATTCCTTTGGGGAAATGTATCATCTTATCATCGTCAACTACAATCTCACCAAACACTTTAGTTGTTATCTGCATATCTTACCGTCCTCTCTCTTATAGTGGAAACCCGCGAGGCTACGCAAATCCGAATCATTATTTCTTAAATATAATTCATCAGATTCGTCTGCATGATCTTACCTGTCGCCATCAGCGCCGCCTGATAAGTCAACTCCGAACTGGACAACTCTACCGCCACCTGCGTAATATCAATACCCTCATTATCTGTCTGCAGTTCTTTGAAAGTCGCCTTCTGGTTGCAAAGTCTGGCTGTGATCAGATCCAGTCGGCTTCCTCTGGTAGCGTTGTTGGTGATCGCCAGATCATTGTCGTCACGATACTTCTGATAGTTCGTGATCTGATTCTCGAATCTCTTCTGGATGTTCTCGCGGATATAGGTCTCTGCCTTCTCAGCGCCTTTCAACTGCTCTGCCAGATCCTTATATGTCTGACTGTCCTCAGGCACATCTTTCATCTTGGCTTCGATATCGCTCTTCTTGGTCTCGATCGCTTTCAACTGATTGAGACAGTGCTGGAAATCATCCATGTCCCTCTGTACATTATGGGTAAATACTTCATCCGTCACTGTATTGACCTGAATCTTCTGGTTAAATCCAACATCGTAATAAATATCCTGATCCGCTTTGACCGTATTATAAGCAGTCTTCTTACCGTCATCCTTCGTCTCCACACATGGGAAATAGTGTACCGGGTTGATGTCTCCTTCTACCCAGTTGGATTTCGTGTAAGTGATCTGGAAATCGTCACCTTCTTTAAAATTATCCTTATAAACCTGCTCGCTGAATACCAGTTCTCCGGTGGACGGAATATAAGCGATCCCTTCACACTTCCCGTCCGCAATATCCTTATATGCTGTCTCCGCATCCGCGTATTCCGTAAAGGTCGGCGTGATCGGCACCATGGTCGGCGGTGTCGTTGGCGGCACTACCGTCTCATCCACCTTCTGCAGCTGTATCGGATTCCCGTCTTTGTCCGTAACCTGCAGCGGCAGCTGGCCACCGGCCGCAGTAGCATCCACATCATCGTAGGATAAGCGGAATCGATATAACGTATTATTCGTCACATACTGCTCATAGCTTTCGTCCGGCAGCGGGCCGGTACCACCGGTACTGTTCGTAACATTGTTCAGAGAGTTCTTACCGTCCGCCAGCACGCTCAGATCGGTATAGCTGACCGTACTGATATCTTTAAATCCGATATTCTCCTTAATCTCATAAGACACCGGGTGTTTCTCCATCTGCGCAATATCTTCCGCGGAGAAAGTGATCGCCGTATCCGTCCTGAATCCGGAGAAGACATAACGCCCTGCATAGTCAACATTTCCGCTGGCATAGAATTCTTTCGTCAAAGATTTCATCTGCTCCAAAATAATACTCAGGTCTTCCGAAGTCAAATATTTATTGGCTGCACCTGTAGCCTGACTGTAGAGATCCTTCAAGACCTCATCTATTGTATTGAGTGCATCCGCAGTCACTGTCAGCCACTGATCCGCATCTGCCGCGTTCTTGTCATGGTACTGTGTTACATTAGTCACATTAGTCCTCAGACGAAGCGCTCTGATCGCAACCACCGGATCGTCGGAAGGCCGCACGATCTTACTCTGATTGGTCATCTGATTTGTCAGCTTATCTTCCAGAATCTTATTCTGATTGATATTATACAGCGAATTATTCCGCATGATCTTATTCGTCATTCTCATGGCTCATTATCCTCTCTTCCCGATTATAACTCCATCTCTGTCTTTGACATATGCATCAGAACTATACCCCTGTCTGCAGGATCAGCCTGTCGTAGATCTCTGTCAGCACGGAGATCATCTTGGAAGCCAGCGTATAAGAGTTCTGATATTTTACCAGGTTTACCGCCTCTTCATCCTCATCCACGCCGGAGATTGAGATTCTCTGGTTGTCAATGTTAGTTTCCAGACTGAGATAAGTCGCATAGAAAATATTGGCATTGCTGGCATTCAAAGCCGCATCGGACAATACACACTCCAGGAAACCGCCTGCATCTCTTCCACGGAAGCTGAACTGGTTCTTGTCACTCATCATAGAGAGGACTTTCTTCACCTGTTCGCACTGTTCCACGCCATCTATCTCTTCACCGTTGTCAGGATCTTCGTCTGAGATCTTACCTCTCGTACCGAGCAGTGACGCATCCTTCATCAGCTCATCCAGGACGCTCATATTCCCTGCCGTCATATAGTAATATCCCTTACCGTTCCCCGCGGAATCGTTCAACTCGTCTTCCGTATACTGTCCGTTCTTCTTCGGATATCCACCGGTAAAAAGGATACCCGCATCGTCGCCCTTCGCAGTCAGACCATCCGTGAAGATGTCATTGACCTTCTTGGAAAACTCACGGATCCACTCGTTCATCTGCTGCATGTAGTAAGGAACACCTTGATAATTGACATCATATCCGATCGTCGCCTGTTTGTTAGTCTTCGTTGACGAGATAGGCTCATCGCTTGCCACATTATCTATCGTAAATGTATATACACCGTCTCCCTCGTAAGTCCAGTCCGTATAGTAATACAGCTGATTTCCGATATTGATGACGCCGCCCGTATCAGACAGATTACACTTCATCATACTCTGCAGATAGGCATCCGTAGTCTCTATGGTAACCTTACTGGTGTCACCGCCATAGATGACTTCTTTGATCATTCCGTTGAAATATTCACCGTTGTTACCGTCACGCATCTGGAACAGACCTTTCAGCGATCCGCTCATGGATGCGTTATTCAGGCTGAAATCCGGTCCGTGGGTCCAGCGGATATCATACAGACCGTCAATATCTGTCTGGTTCACTTTCTCTTCCGCGGAACGCGCAACACATTCCAACTGATTGTATTCATTCTGATCCACAAGGATCTGTCCGCCGGCTATCCGAACGATACATCTGTTGGCGCCCGTCTCATTCCCCTGTTGATCGTAGATCGGATCCTCCACCACCTCGACATCCACGATCGCTGACAGCTCATCCAGCAAGACATCTCTCTTATCCCGCAGCTCGTTGGCTACCGGTCCGTTGATCTCTATCAGATTGATCTGCTTGTTCACCGTAGCCAGATCCTGCGCAATGGAATTGATATGATCGATACGGATCTTAATCTCGTCATTGACGTCAGCCTGCAGGTTCTGCAGATCGCCATACATATTGTTAAAGTAATCCGCCATACTCTTAGCCGTGGAGATAAAAGCTCTCTTCGTGGCATCACTGCTGGCATTCTTGGTGATCTCCTGTAAAGCCTCTCCCAGATCGTCGAAGATCGACTTGAAGCCGGTCTTGCCGTCGTCTGTCAGATATTCCTCGATCATCTTGCAATAGTACGCCTTCGTATCGAATTCGCCCAGCTTCGTCTCATTCTCACGGAACTTCTGGTCGTAAAACCGCTCACGGATACGCTCGATCGCCAGCGTATTGACACCGGCTCCCGCACAGCCATAGGTCGCAAACACACGCAGCGGATTCATTGCTTCCTGCTTCACTTCCTGTCGGCTGTAGCCCAGCGTATTCGCATTACTGATATTGTTAGCCGTCGTGTTGAGTGCCGCATTCGCTGCACGCAACCCCGATGACGCAATTTCCAATCCAAAAAATGTTGATGCCATAAGCTCACCTCTTCTTGTCTTATCTTCCAAGCGTTGTCAGAATATGTTCCAGCATCTCACTGATCACATTGATATAACGGCTGGATGCATTGTATGCATTCTGGAATTTGATCATATTCTGCAGTTCCTCGTCGGAAGAAACGCCTACCACCTGCTCTCTCGCATACAAAAGCGCGTCGGTAGCTACCGTCTGACTATCCTGAATCCCTCTGAACACCGAACCACTGTTTGCCACCTGAGATACCAGATTCTTATAGTAATCGGTAAACCCGACCGGTGTCGCCACATTAGGGTTCAGGGTATAGACTTTCTCCTCAAACGCCTGCTTTAACTTCTCGATGGTCGCATTGTCCTCAGAATGATCCGGCAGACGGAATGACAATAACGACGGATTCTGGCGCAGCAGACCGTTCACGGTGATATTGGATACCGTCCAGTCATCTCCCTCGATCGTCTTGACGAATAACTGGTACGGGTCGCCGTTCTCGTCTCTCAGATAATCCGAAACATCTGCCGCCCCTGCTGTCTCTGCGGCTTCCGCCAGAATGCTGTTGACCTTGGTCACCACCGCATTGATCAGCTGGTCGAACTCTGCCTGTATATTCATTACGATAGACTGGGAAATATTCCTGTCGTACCAGCCCTCCACCTTCTGTGTCGGATCATTCGGATCCGCATCGGGCGGATAGTCCTTGATCTCCTTATAGGTCGCTCTGTGATCTCCTCTTACGAGAAGCATACATTTCAGGGAGCCGATATCGGTATTAAGGTCGGAAGATATCTCTTTGCTCAGATCGTACACAAGCGCGCTCTGGATATCCTCTTCCGTTACGACCATTTTCCCTTTCTCATCGTAAGAACCGTTGGCCAGCATCTTCCAATAAGGCGTATAGAATCCCGTCTGAGGATCCGTATACAATTCCATCTTATTTACCAGGCCGCCCTGCACGATATTGACATTCTCAAACCGCACCGTCACATAACCTGATGCGTCTTCCCTGCTGGAAATATTACCCAGCTGGGCCAGTTTATCCAAAAGCAGATTTCTGCGGTCGCGCAGATCGTTGGCATGCTCTATGCCCCCGGCCTCGATCGACACGATCTTCTGGTTAAGCTGCTCTATCTCCTGCGCATACTTGTTGATATTATTCACTTCTTTGACAATAGATTTGTTCAAATTGTCCTGATACTGGCACAGACTGGTATAAACAGCCGATGCCCGCGTGGTAAACTCATGTGCCCGTGTCACAAACAGGTTCTGGTTCACCGAGCTGGTCGGATCCTTGCTGAGCTCCTGGATCGCCGTCCAGAAGTTTGAAAGAGACTCCGAAAACTCATGTCCCTCGTTGGATTCTCCCAAAATATATTCTACCTCTTCCATCGTGTTTGTCGCTACATCATAAAAAGCACTCCGTCCCGACTCACGACGATAGTTTAAGTCCAAAAAACAATCTCTTTCCTGTCTTGTCAGGGTATAGCTGACACCGAGTCCGTACTGCTTCCAGTTCGGTGTGCTCTTGGCGATCGTCACATAAGTTCTGGTCCCCTGAGCCACCTGCTGTCTGGTATATCCGGTGGTGTCCAAATTCGACATGTTATGCGCTGTTGTATTCAGCGCATTGTTAGAAGTTTGTAATCCTGATACGCCCGTCCAAAGGCTTCCCATTAATGACATAATTCTACCGTCCTTAACAATTATTGTTTGGCGTCAAAAGTCATATGACTCGTCCCGATCACATCGCCGGTATTGTAGGCGCCCCTGTTGTAATTCGCAGATTCCGGAGCTTTATTCATCGCCTGGAGGACATTCATATCAAACTGGATCAACTCCAGTGCATCCTTGATCAATTCGCGATTCTGTTCATTCACTCTCTTCACGCTGCGCACACTCTCCCGCAGCTTATCGAACACAATCGCAAGCTTCTCCTGTTCCTCCGGCCTTGCCGCCAACATCCTGATCAAATCTACAATTTTAAGTTTGTCAACATCCTTGTTAAGTACATCCGCAATATCATTAACGGCTTCGTTCCTCTGGTGATCCAGACGATTTATCCTGCCTACGATGATCTGCTCCTCATCCGTGATTCTGGTCAACTCTGTAAGATCCTCAGACACAATGACGGAAGTTTTCCTCATGGACAAGCTTAACAGCTTCTCGTACTCCTGATTTTCCTGCTCCAAAACATCAATCAAGACTTCCATTAAACTTGCCACGATATGTTCTCTCCTTCACTGTGTCTACAGACCTTCGATCTCTTCATATTTCTGCATTAATTTCTCCGCAAAACTCTCTGCACTCACCTGGTAGGTTCCGTTCGCGACGGCTGCCCTGATCGGCGCCACCACCTCTTCCCTGATATCCGGCGCTGCCGCTACCGCATTCTTAGCGGTCTGAATATCCTTGCCGAAACTGGATATCTGAATCTTGTCGGTTGCAGATGCATGTGTCTTGCCCTGTACTTTAGCGGGCTTGTTCGCGTTGTATAATTGCTGTACCTGTGTATAAGCTTCTATACGCATAGGAGACGCCTCCTTTCCTGTTAAAAATCTCTTCACTAATTTTATCGGATGATTCCGGTAAGACTTTAGAGGAAAATGAGATTTCTTCCGACGTATCGCTTACAATACGGTGTCATCCCGCAG
This sequence comes from uncultured Lachnospiraceae bacterium, assembly GCA_947175055.1. Classification (GTDB taxonomy): domain Bacteria; phylum Bacillota; class Clostridia; order Lachnospirales; family Lachnospiraceae; genus UBA3282. The sequence continues at coordinate 8,515 of CAMWLJ010000019.1, forward strand.
GGCATCCGCCAGGCTGCTATTCAATACCCGTTTCGCGCCGAGCCAATATGCCAGCGCCACAAACCCAAAGATCGCAAGGATGAAGCCCAGGATCGGCACAAACGGCGCCTCCCGGATAAAGAGTATCGGTTCCAGATAGCTTGCCCTGATAAAAAGAACCACCCCCGCAACGGTAACGGGCAGTGCCACCAGCAGCGGACGCCCCGCAATGACGAAAGCCTCTATGCAAAAAATCTTCTTCATCTCCTCCGGTGTCAGGCCGATGGACAGATAGCGTGCAAACTCCCGTCTCCGCTGCCGCACAAAGCCCAGCGTGTTGGAGAATACATTGCCGATGCCGATGGCCGCAAGCAGAATACAGAAGACGCTTAAGACGGCCTTCATTCCGGCAAACATCCGGTCATTGTCCTGTTGCGCGCGAAGACGGTTCTCTATTTCGACACGGTCTGCCGATACATCGGCGGCTTCGGCGATCTTCGCAAGAATTCGGGCGATCTCTGTCTCCATCTCCTCCAAGTCTGCCGCCGTAATTCCCTCCCGCGCCAAAATCCGCAGATACAGATCCTGCTGCGTGCCGCCGATCTGCCCCTCTATCTCTCGCCAGACCGACAGCGGGATAAAGTGCACAAGCTCATAGAAATCCAAGGTACCGTACTCTTCCCGCAGGATGGGCGGCGTCTGCGCATAGGCGGTCACGGGAAGAAGAACCGCGTCCGCTGCCGAGAAGCCCGTTTCCGGTTCGTTCTCCGTTAACCCGCTTTGTATCAACATTGTCGTCGCATTGTTCCCTTTCAGATATGGAATGGTCTTCCGCTTTCGGAAATTCGGGTCTTTGGCATCCTTCGTGGTGTTCAGGATCACCGCCCCGTCCAACCGCGGCTCTGCCCCAATCTGTGCACAGTATTCCAGAAAGCCGGCGTCATCCAGAATGACTAACGGTGCATGCACCAGCCAGCCTTCCGAAAGCCGTGTGGCATATTCCGCCGCAGTGTCCTCAAATCCGCCTACTGCCAGCATCTCTTCACTGATCTCTTCCGGCATAACGATCCTTCCTGCGTCTGCCTTCTGATAAACTGTACAGCTCCGCACACCAGGCAGATCCTGCAGTGACTTAAGCCCTGCAAGCGCATCAATATCCGCATCCTTTACTGTCACCATCAGATCCCAGGCATCCTGATATCTGGTGAAATAAGTTTCCTGTTGGCTGACCACCGTGATCGTAATAAAGCACATCATGAAGGAAAATGCCAGAAAGGAAAAGACCAATGATAAGGTAGCAGTGCGCATGGCCTTTCGCTGCGCCTTCAGCGCAGTTCCCGCCAGTTCTCCCTCTATCCCGAACAATTTCGACAATATCGGGGACGCTTTCTTCCGTTTCAGCTGCAGTTCACCGGTATCTCTGATGGCTTCTAAAGGTGTCAGTCTGCTTATCTTCCGCGCAGGAATCCAGGCGGAGACAAGCAGCGTAACGGCTGCCGCCAGAAGTGACAGGCACAGGATCAAAGGGTGATACTGAAACGGCAGCACAAGACGGCCTTCCACATCCGCCAACAGAATATTCACGGCTTCCACCATACCCATACCAAGCAGTATGCCCAGCAGGCTTCCTGCCAATACCGGCCCCGCACACAATACAAATGTCTCCTGCAAAAGACAGGTGCGGATCTGCCCTGGAGTAGCGCCGACACTCGCCAAAATGCCGAACTGATGAATCCTGGCGTTCATAGATACCGCAAAGGCATTGTGGATGACCAGAACAAGCGACAGACAGGCCGCCGCCGTAACCGCGACCACAAACGGGAACACCCAGCGCAGCGCAGTGTCCTCAGCGCTGCGGATCAAGTACATGTTCAAAAGGGAGTAGTGCCAGTCGACAGTGACCTTTTTGTCTGATCTCTGCTCCGCCCCGGCCCGATCCTTACTATCGGTCTGATCCATCACCTCACTCCGTCCCGTATCGTCAACCTGAACTCCGGCATAAGACTGCCCATCATCGCAGACCAACTCTGCTATGCAGGGCAGATCCGTAAAGATAGTCCGTTTATTTATAAAATAAAGATCGACCACTCTTTCCGCCCCGTCCGACAATTCTTCACGAACGACTACCTTCTCCACATTGGCGTGATCGCGGATGCGTTCAATGTCTTCTTCACTGATCTCACCCACGATCCGGCCCTGCCAGTCACCTTCCTCCTTTTTGATCTGTTCTATCTCATAGATCCACAGGTTATAGAAGACGCTGCACAACAGCGATAAGAGCAGGGCGGAGATAAAGGCCGAGATTATGACCGAGATCCCGGACGTGCGGTTATTTTTGAGGTAATCGGATGAATACTCTTTCCACATAGCCGTCACCTCCTCTTCTCATCGGCAAGGACACGGCCGTCTTCTATGGTAACGATCCGGTCTGCCTCCAGCGCGATCTTCTCGTCGTGGGTGATCATAAGGATCGTCTGCTTTAGGCTGCGGTTGGACAGTTTCAGCATATCAACGATTTCCTTGGAATTCTTCCGGTCCAGATTGCCGGTAGGTTCATCCGCCAGCAGGATCGCGGGGCGGTAGATCAATGACCGTGCAATGGCCGCCCGCTGCTGCTGACCACCTGAAAGCTGATTCGGCAGCAGATCCAATTTATCCTGGATGCCCAGAGACTGTACGATCTGGTCAAAAAATGCCGGATCGGACTTCTTTTTATCCAGAAGCAGGGGCATAAGGATATTCTTCCGGATGGTAAGTGTCGGAACCAAGTTGTAGAACTGGTACACCAGCCCCACCTTCCTGCGTCGGAAAATGGCCGCCTGTTTCGCATTCAGAGATGCCAGGTCGGTGCCCTCAATCGTTACTTTGCCTGCCGACGGCTTATCCACACTGCCCAGAATGTGCAGCAGCGTAGACTTCCCGGAGCCGGAAGCCCCGACGATCGCCACGAACTCCCCTTTTTCCACGATCAGATCGATCCCCTCGAGCGCCACCGCCTGATTGCCGCCGCTGCCGTAAGTTTTTCTTACACCTTCACATCTTAAAATTTCCAATGTCTGCTTCCTCCTGTCACTGTTTACTGCCAATATCGGTACCCTTTTGATACCTAATATCATTCTTCTTCCATTATAGAAGCGTAAAGTGACAACTCAGTGACAGTAAAAGCGAATCTCAAAGCATGCACCGCCCTCCGGCAGATTACACGCCGAAAGAGTGCCGTTCTGCCGTTCGATGATCTCCCGGGAAAGCGCAAGACCGATCCCGATCCCGCCGCCTGCCGCATTTTTACCCCGATAAAAGCGCTCAAAAAGGCGGGGAATATCTTCCCCTGCAAACCCGGGTCCGTTATCTCGTATTTGGATCAATGTGTAGAGGGGATTCTGTTCGTAAGTGCAGCGGATAGTGCCGCCGGACGGGGTATGCTCCATACAGTTTTTCAGAAGGTTCATGACCGCCTCCATGGTCCAGTCTCTGTCCGCCAGAATGATCTTCTCACCCGCTTCCGGTATTTCGACCGCAATGTTCTGTGACCAGGAGAATTCCTGCAGATTCTCGGCCGACATCACGAGGATGGTAAAAACATCCACTTCTTTTCGTTCCAGTGTCAGGGTACCGGCGTCGATGCGGGACAGCAAAAGGAGGGCTTCTTCCAGACGAGTGAGACCGGAAAGCTGCCCCATGATCCTGGAAATGTGGTGTGCCGTATCGCACTGGCTGCCTTGAATGCCTTTGTGCGTTCTGGCTCGTCTGCCTTTGTGCGTTCTGACCACGGGGGAATCATGCAAGGCGGCGTTATGACGATCCTGCCCCTCCTGCTGTGTATGTCCCGGGCAATCTTCTTGTAGCAGCTGCAGGGAAAGGGATATAGATGTGATCGGTGTCTTTAACTGGTGCGCGATGTTGTAGAGATTTTCCGCGTAATTCTCCTTCGCCTTAAGCGCGGCATCCCTCGCCTGATGCAAGGCAGTGACAGTCTTGTAGATCTCGTCCTGTAACTTGGAAAAGGCATCTTCGCCGGTTTGCACAAGTACACCGTCCCTGCCGGTGTTTACCTTTTCCAGATAGTCGGTCATCGCCTCGATCCGTATAATCTCCTTCCTGTGCCAAAGAAATGCGGTCACGAGGAACAAAATGCCACCCGCCGCGGCCCCGGTCAGAGTCATAAGCAAACCGCGGCCTTCTACATCCTGCAGAAAGCCCGCCTGCCGGTAACCGTAGGCAAAGAGAATATTCTGCTGTGCCGGCAGCCGGGGATCGTATCGGAATTCTTTCAGAGCAGACAGCACCGCCTGCCTGACAGAAGAATATCCGGCGGTATTATCCGCCTGCTCTATAACTGACTGGCAGACCTGCCCAAGCACCTGTGTGTACGCGTGGCCATAGTAGTTCTGAAGCAGTGCGGCCGTTACGGATGCAGACAGCAGACTGATCGACAGAACGAGTCCTGCCAGGATGACAATATTCTTTCTACTGATCATATTGGTCCCTCTTATTAAATATAATCTCTCGGCCTCTCCTCTTGCCCGGAATTCAGCCTTCTTCCATGCGATACCCTACGCTTCTGACCGTCTTCATGCTGCGCGGCTGGTGCAGCTTATCCCGCAGACGCTTCATCGTGACCGTGAGCGTGTTGTCATTGACAAAGTTCCCATTGCTGTCCCACAATTTATCCAGCAGGGACTGTCTGGTGACGATCCGTCCCTGATTCTCCAACAGGGTCAGCAACAGTTCATACTCCAATGGGCTTAAGAACACTTCCTCTGTCTTCCAATATACCTGCCGTCTCTCCCGGTCCAGAGAGATATCGCCGCAGGAAAGAGATTGCTTCGGAATGTCCCCTGTCCTGCGCAGCAATGCCTGTATACGAGAATACAATACTTCCAGTTCAAAAGGCTTTACTACATAATCGTCCGCACCGCTCTGAAATCCTGAGACGATATCGCTTGTATCCCCACGGACGGTAAGAAAGATAACAGGCAGCTCCTTCCAGCGGCCGCGGATCCACTGACACAAGGCGCTGCCGTTTCCGTCCGGCATGTTCCAGTCTACCAACACCAGCGTGGGGAGCCTTTGCAGAAAAGCTGCTTTCGCCCCGGCGATCGTGGGAAAGACTGAAACGCTGCAGTCATGCCGGCTCAGATATTCACTGACCGACTGTGCGATATTTTCATCGTCTTCTATATAGTAGATGGTCCTCATATGCCATATCCTCACCTTTCCTGTAATTTCCCTCTTTCCCTCTTTTCCTTCATTCCCCTCATTCCGAGGCGCTTTGCGCTGAGAACGCACGCAGGATTTCACCCTGTTCAGTTCTGGCATATACTGCCTTGTCTATTTTTCCATCTGTCTCGTGATCCACTCCATGATCACATCCACCAGATACGCCTGCTCCGTCTCGGACAGGGCCGCTCCCTCGGCAAGCCCGTGCCACTTGGCCAGACATCCCCGACAGCAGGTAGCGGTAGCGTGTTGGGCCACGAAAACAGGGTGCCCGCGCATGGGCGTCTGCCTGCCGTCGTTCGCCGGCGCGGCGGGCGCAAGCCTCTTAGCGATGAAGTCCTGCGCATGCCTGCGCACGACATCCATCCCTTTCTCCCGGACATAGTGCCTGTCATTGCTTTTCAGAGAAAAACTGCTGCGGAATTCTGACTGGCCAAGCCGCTGGAACAGGGATCCGCCATAGCTCGCAGGTTGTTCGCTGACCATGGATGGCTGCGCACCGCTTTTGTACTGAATCATCTTGATCTTCTCCGGAGTTTCCTCGGATCTTGTCCTCTCTTCCTCATGTACCTGTACCGTCGCCTGAGACTCCTTCCGGTCCGGGCGCGCCGCGATCCTGGACTCCACGCTGTCTTCCTGCAGCCGCATAGCCAGCCTGGTGTTCCTGTCTGCGGTGGTCTCGTTTTTGATCGCATACCAGACCGCCTTCTTCTCCCCGACCAGTACCAGGATCTTCTTCGCCCTGGTCACCCCGGTGTAGAGCAGGTTCCTCTGCAACATCACATAGTGACTCATGGTAAAAGGCATCACCACGATGGGATACTCAGACCCCTGGGATTTGTGGATCGTGGTGGCATACGCAAGCGTCAGTTCCTCCAGCTCACTCACATCATACACCACTTCCCGGCCGTCGAAATTCACCGTCAGCTCTCTTTCTTCCATATCCACATGATTTATGACACCAATGTCACCATTAAAAACTTCTTTATCGTAGTCGTTACGGATCTGCATGACCTTATCATGCAGCCGGTACTGCATACCGCCCCTGCGCAGCAAGATGCTGCTCGGATTCATAGCCTCCTGCAGTACCTGATTCAAATTCGCTGCCCCACAGACACCTCGCTGCATAGGTGTCAGCACCTGGATATCCTGCAGGGCATCCACATGATAGTAACGCGGCAGATTCTCCGTGCAATATTTCACCACGAGTTCCACCACCTCCTCATTGGTCTCCTTCGCCGCGAAGAAGAAATCCGAATCCCGGCCGCCCCGCATATCGATCTGCTCCCCTTTGTTGATGCGGTGGGCATTCATGACGATACGGCTGCCCTGAGCCTGCCGGAAGATCCGGCTTAAGCGCACCACCGGAATCCGTTCTGATAAGATAATGTCTCCCAACACATTTCCGGCGCCTACCGAAGGCAGCTGATCGGTGTCACCCACCATGATCAGCGTCATGTGCGCCGGCAGAGCTTTTAACAGATTGTACATCAGCATAATGTCGATCATGGAACACTCGTCCAGAATGAGCACGTCGCCCTCCAGCGGGTTCTCTTCCTTGCGCTGATATCCTTCCGGCGGTTTGTACTCCAACAGCCTGTGAATGGTCTTCGCCTCCATACCGGTGGCCTCGGACATACGTTTCGCCGCCCGCCCGGTAGGCGCCGCCAGAATGATCTTGCAGCCTGCAGCCCGGTAAGCGGCAATGATTCCCATGGTCGTGGTAGTCTTGCCCGTTCCGGGGCCGCCCGTGAGTACCATGACCTTGGAAGATACGGCGACACGGATCGCCTCCAATTGAACTTCGTCGTAAGTTATCTGCCCCAGCGTCTCTTCTTCCTGCATCCGGTGCGGCGCAACATCAGCGTCATCGGCAGTATCCGTTTCCTGGTCTCGCTCTGTACGGCCCATGACCCTCTCCATCACTGCATCCAAATCCATCTTCACACGGCGCTCGGCCATAAGCAGCTTAAGCAGCCGCTTCGCACAGCCTGTCTCGGAGAAGAAAAAGGGCGGCAGATAGATGGCATCTTCCTCCCGAATCACATCCTCCGTGCGCAGCATTTCGTCCAACGTGATCTCCAGCTCCGCTTCCTCCACCTCCAAAAGCTGCCCGGCCGTCCGGATCAGCTGCTCTCTTACCGCATAGCAGTGGCCATTCTCGGAAAGCTTGTTTAACGTATAGAGAATGCCGCTCCGTAGCCGGATGAAACGATCCTTCTCAATGCCCATCTTCTCCGCTATCGTGTCCGCCGTCTTGAAACCAATGCCCCAGATATCATCGGCCAGCCGGTAAGGATTCTCCTGCACAACACTGATGCTGTCACTGCCATAAGTCTTGAAGATCTTCGTGGCATGGCTTGTACTGACCTCATGCCCCTGTAAAAAAAGCATGATGTTCTTGATCTCCTTCTGCTCCTCCCAGCTCTTCTTGATCCGCTCCACCCGCACTCTGCCGATGCCCTCCACTTCGATCAGCGCCTCCGGGTTTTCCTCGATCACATCCAGCGTATCTTTGCCAAATTTCTCCACAATGCGCCTTGCGAACTTCGGCCCCACACCCTTGATCAAGCCGGACCCAAGATATTTCTCGATGCCATAGACCGTGGCCGGCAGGGTTTCTTCAAATTTCTCCACGGAAAACTGGCGGCCGTATTTGGCATCCACCTTCCAGAAGCCCTCCAGGGCAAGCACTGAACCTACATGCGTTTCCGGCATGATGCCGACTACAGTCACCAGATCCTGGGCACTCTTGACGGCACATTTGAGCACCGTATAACCGTTGTCGGCGTTCTGGTATGTAATTCTTTCTACGACACAGCGTAAATGATCCATGGACCTGGCCTCCTTACCTGAAACGAGCGAAACTCGTTCCAAATGAATCTTGAACTGCCGCCAGGCAGGCCTTCTAAACCCACGGCGGCAGTTTGTATAAGCTATCGGGTAGCGTTCTGATACTATGTATTTGGAGTTTGAACACTATTTAAATTTTCAACTATGCATCAAGAATCATTTCTTACTTCCCTTGGCAAAATTTATCTTCACGATTTGCCTTTATTTTCTATTATTTGCAGACTATCTCTAATCTTTTTATTAATATAAGCAACCTGCTTATTTTCAATGTGGTAACCTAATCACTGACCCAGCCCTCTGGCACTCTCCAACATCCTTCCAAAAGACTGTTCTATTTCTTCTACGGAAATTTCCGGCCCCCAACTGATCCGTATTGAATTTTCAACCTGATCCGCAGGGATTCCCATCGCTGTAAGTACGTAACTGGGTTTATATGAATTTGAATTACATGCAGATCCATTTGAAATCCCGCAATAATCTTTTGTAGCAAGCATCAACGCTTCAGATGAAACACCGCAAATACAAAGATTCATCGTATTTGACACACAATACCCCTGCTCTCCGTTCATTTTGTATTGCAATCCTGATTGTTTCAACAATTCAATCAGCCTGTTCTTAATCATGCGGCATTTCTTACTGTTATCTAAATATTCTGCCTGCGCCAGTTCACATGCTTTCCCCAATCCCGCTGCCAAAGCGACAGGTACAGTTCCAGGCCTGATTCCATACTCCTGTTGCCCTCCATACATTACGGCTTTAACCGGAGGAAATTTGTACTTCTCTTTTCTTAGAATAAGCGCTCCCACACCCTGCGGTCCGCCTAATTTATGAGCGCTCATAGAAAGCATACTGTATCTTGTCTCTTTTAGTTCGTCCACCAGCTTACCAAAGCTCTGTGTAGCATCAATATGAAACAGGATATCCCGATCAGTTAATAACTCCCCGATTTCTTTTACAGGTTGAATTATCCCCGTTTCATTATTGACATGCATTATGCTGACAAGTAAGGTATCCTCTCTCACTTTATTAAGAACGTCTTGAATCAGTATTCTTCCCGTTTCGTCAGGATCAATAAAATCCACTTCAAATCCCTGTTTCTGCATGGCTTTAGCAGACTCTAATACTGCTTTATGCTCAATCGATGTAGTAATAATATGCTTCTTATTCGCGCTCATTCCATATGATTTTAAGCCTTGAATCGCAATATTATCGCTCTCTGTAGCGCCACTCGTAAATATGACTTCGTCTTTGTTAATCGCTAGCAGCGATGCAACCTGCTCTCTGGCATTCTCAACGATCTTTCTTGCCTGATCTCCAAAATGATGTGTTCTGCTGTCTGCATTACCATATACATTTTGATACACTTCTATCATCCGCTCCAATACCCGCCTGTCAATCGGCGCAGACGCATTATAATCCAAATAGATTCCCATATTATTCCCCCATTCTTGCTCAGTCTGCAAATTTGGGCGCAAGCACAAATTTGTGTGTGAAAAATCTGTCGCATATGGATTTTTCACACTATTCCCCTGTAGCCAGTTTTAACAAATCATCTAGGCTCTTAATAAAATTAGTACCTGTCAAATACAAAATACCTCTTTCGAGATGTAACTTAAAATATTTTGCCAGATTTTCTTCATTTGTCTCTATTTCTTTTTCCCTGCACCATTCAATCATAATCGCATCATACAACTCACTGTATTCTCCTGCAAAAGTATACCATGACATTTCTACATTACTATCCGAATTAATCGGTCTGTCTGTAGGAATTGTACTTTCACTTAATGAAAAGCAAAAAGCCCATCTGCACAAAACATTCCAGTTCTTTATTCCAGTTCGACCCTTTAAGCGCGACAATTTATCTTTTGACTGATTCGATAACCTGATTTGCTTTACAATCATTTTGCCTCCTCCATAAAATATCCTTCTATTACAGTTGTCGCTTTTGTTTCATCATCATACAAAAGTGTATACTCATCTCCAATATTTTCCTTCATAATACCATAATAATTCCGGTCAATTTCTGAATCTGTTGATAATATAATCGTCTGTTCACTTGCCTGTGGAAAATAAGTCTCAATCAACGATACTCTATGTGCCGAATCCAGTCTTGAAAGCGGCGTGTCTATGATCACCGGTAATTTCTTTTTTGAACACAATGCCAAGGACCACAGCAGAGAAATAACCATTAATTGTTTTTCTCCCGCAGATAACGAAGACTTCTCGATTTCACCGCCCGATTGATCTATATACTTTAAGTCCAGGGTAACCGGATCCATCTCGATATGATCGATCAACTCCTTCTTATTTGCCAACTTATGATAGCACTCTGTCATAGTCTTTGCGACAACACTGATTTTTCTGCTTTGCAGTCTGATCCTGTAATCATCTATAATTGTAGTGGCTATATGGGAATATTTAATAATCCGGTCACTGTCATCACTGAGCTCCACATGTTTCAAATACTCTTCCACTCTTTTATTAAATGCTGACGACGCCGTCATAACCATGCCATTGCATACACGCCGTTCTTCTTTCAATTGATCAATCTCTATATCTAATTGTATAATGCGCTGCTCTAACTCCTTCATATTTTTATAGATTCTGGCAATCGTCTTTTCATCTATATCTACTGATAAATAATTATCCAGTTGTTCCGCTTCCTCCTGCAGTTTAACAAGCTCTCTCTGCCGTCCCTCTGTTGTCAATTTAGTTTGCAATAATTGCTCATCCAAAAGCATCTGCAACTTAAAAATCGCTGAATCAGATAAATTATACGATGGCGTTGATGCTTTTTTCTCAGCCTGCGCCCTGACATAATCTATAAACTCCTTGGCACCTTTGCTGTTATCACTTTGCCGGTCAAAATCTATAAAGAGACGCCCCATCTTTTTTAATGCAGCATCCATCATTTTTTCGTCTTGTGCAATCTCAGCATTTTCTCTTATATTAACCAGGAAATTCTTTACAAGCAGCAAAGGTAATTCCGAAGCAGCATCGTTTATTAATTGCTCTTTTCCATTCTCAATTCTGGCGACTATTGAAGATCTCTTCTGAAACAGCTCCTGCCTCTGTGTTATGATATCCCCGCCTCTTTTTTCATATTCCTTCTTTAATTTTTCGAGTTTTTGCCTTACAGATTCTCTTTCATTTTCCAATCCTTCTATTTTTTCATCAATCTGCTTCAAGCTATCTTTTGCAGTATCTCTTTTCTGACGCAGTTCCTCAATTTCTTTGGTCTCAACCGCCTTTGGCTTATTGCGTGACGTTCTGCTGATAATTCTCCCAATATCATTTTCCAGTAAATCCAATACGGAAATACCCAACAGCGTTTTAATTGATTCTTTCATCTGTTTACTGGTATTTTCGGCAGCCAGTTCCGCTATTTTTTCACCATCAAAAAAGAAGAATGCCGACAGGCCGCTGGGTAGAATATTTTCAATAAACATCGCCCAGTTATCTGTTAAAAATTGATTATATTCTTTATCTTTATATACATGGATTGTTTCCGACAGTCTCTTTTTACTGCCATCCCATTCCCTGTGAATGCGGTAGATCTCGTTATTCTCAGCCTCCATCAAAAACTCTAAGTCAATTGATGTCTTGAGTGTGCCATCGGTTCTATTTACATAAGATTTCAAATATTGACCGTATGACTTATAATGGCTTTCCATATACGCAAAGGAATTTGATCCGTACAGCGCCAGAAGAACAGCTTCCAAAATCGTTGTTTTTCCTCGGCCATTCATGCCGCCGATTAGAACTACTGGCTTTTTGGCATGAAACTCAAATTTATTTGTAGACGCATAGATGCCAAAATTATGTAATACCAATTCCTTAATAATCATACCCTCACTGCCTCTTCCGCAACATCATCGAATTCTCCGCCTTCTTCCTGAATATGTGCAAAGAATTTTTCGTCATATTTACCACCAAAGTTTTTCTTTCTTTCCAGCCGCCTCGTATAGTACTCCGTTGCATCCGATTCATCAGCATAGAAATTATGTTTAATACATTTTTCCAAAGAATCAAGTATTCCTTTCCGCTGATTAACACTGTTTGCTCCATTTTCAATAGCAAGCAAACTGTACATCATCTCAAAGGACAATTCTTCCTCTCCAAACAGATCTTTACAGGTTTGCTCTAACAGCAACCATTCCTCCTGCCCGTACGCATCCACGTCAATCCAATCCGGATCATCAAATTTCTCTCCGGTCACTGACTCGTAGATACCAGGCAGACAATCATCAAACTCATGTTTCTCAAGTACCCAAATTCTTCGGATATTTCTCAGCTCCGGTAAAGAAATCAGTTCCAGATCCGCAAATTCCTCCGGTCCATTATTTCTAATCTCCAACTGAATTTTCAGTAACTTTTCCAGCCACTCTTCCCTTACCTTTTTCTTATATGGGCCATGATGTAATTTTCCATAAGAACCCTGTAAATGCCCCTGCATTTTCTTAAAACTTCTGCGTTCACGGTCATGCTCTTCATCACCAAACAGACTGCGGAATTCCATTAAGGGAGCAAGCCATGCTTTTTCCTCATCATTTGCTATCATCGCCTCCATTGACTTATCTCTCTCAACCATAGTGCATACCCAGCATCCAAACCGGCTCTTTCCACAACTGGGAAGATTTTTTTCTACCATAAGAGGACATTCATTATCCGCAGTAGCTCCCCGATATAAAGTAAGCAACTCCTGATTGGAATACCCCCATGGATTCTTATATTGCATAAGAAATACCCACACATCATCATCGCTCCACTCTTCTAATGGCGAAAATACATATTCATTTGCCAGAGTAGGATTAGGACTGAGCAATTCCCTCACACGCTTTTTCTCGTAATATGCCATCGTCCTTGCTCTCCTTGCACTTTCCGCTTTTCTGGTACCAAGAACCATAATGATCTCACCGTGCTCGGCAATCGCTGTTTTTATAAAATGATTAACTGGTTGAATTTTCAGTCTGTCCGTACACCAGCGAAATTTTTTCCGTGGAAAAGGATAACCTCTTCCAAGAAAATTCACCCAAAATGTCTGATCCATCGCAGGTGTAAGTCTGTGTGTCACAAAAGGCAATTCCAGTCTTACAGCCGTCTCATCCATAATTTTTAAAGACTTCTCGACCCACTTTTCAATGATCGGGGACTCCACCAAAGTATCTGTATTAATAATATGAACAGGCTTTTTTAAATCCTTTTTCTCTAATTTGCTGAGTGCCAGCCAGACCAACTGCAAGGTTGCCGTGCTGTCTTTTCCACCAGAATACCCAATAACCCATGGGATTTCATCCGCCAAATATAAATTTCGAACCGTTTCCATCAACCCTTCTATTTTATCCCGCGTAACTGTTACGCTTTCTTTGGTCGTCATCGTAGAATTCTTTTCGCTCATCAATCTGTCCCTGTCTTTCTCTCAGTCATTCTGCCTGCATCAATGTTGTAAATGGGTTTGCTCTGCTCTCTGTTCATCATCTGTGAGCGGCAATCCCATAGATTCCTTAATCACATTTCCAGCCAGAATTATTGCCTCTGCATTATTAATCATGCGGCCATTGCTCCTGATCACTCTCCGCTTCCATTCTTCTGCACTTCTTTTCCAATTAATATGGGTGATTCCAGGCAAGTATGTTTCCAATGCATACTCACGATGCTCAAACAGAAATCCCCCTACTCTCCCAAACGCCTGAATTACAACTGCCTGAGAAGCGACATATTGCTCCCGCAGCTCTTTTTTGCTTAATTCTTTTGATTCCATTTCTTTCCACGGAATCATATACTCTACTACTAAACTCCAAAATTCCTGAAGAAACCTTTCAAAATTCTCATCACATTCTTTACGACGCAGAATTTTCTTATTTGCCGTATAAAAAATATTTAATGTAAATAAAGAGGCGGAATATTTTCCAAGATTATCCTTTTCCTTATCTACATAAGTATTCAAAAAAGCAATTTCCGCAATCACCTTCCTGGTAGCAACAGCAAGCCGGTCTCTTGAATCATACAATTCGGCAAGAGAGTTTGAAGTTTTCAGCGCGTGCTTATTTAAGTCCGTAAACATCTGCTGGCTTCTTGCCAAACCCTGATCTTCATAAAATACAACCGAAATTGTTTCATTTTCCAATGATGAGTTTTCTTCAAGAGCCGCCATAATTGCCGCTTTTCTGTGTTGTCCATCGTTGATCAGAAACCTGGCATTCAATGAAACCTCTAATATTCCCGTCCCGTTATTATCCTGCTCAATAAAATTAAATTCTCCATCTATGGAAGCAGCAAGAGCTGAAAAAACATAAGATTCTATATTTTCCAGAATGTACTTCTTTATTTCGGGAATTCTTGCCTCATTTAATCTTCTCTGCGCCCTGTACTCCGGCAAAACATATTCTTCGTCACTTGCAAAAAGATGCCCCAGCATTTTAAGGGGTACCATGGCAATATAATAAATTTTTCCGGCCTGAATCCCTCTGACAACCGGAAATCTATAACAAAAATTCATAACAACCTCCGCAAAAACGTCTACTTAAGTAGTATACTTACGTAGACGTTTTTTGTCAATAGAAACAGACACTTTATGAATTTACGATTCTATCACTTCATCATCAAATTCCACATCAAAGTCTTCGTTAATCTCCCGCATTTGCAGCAGTTCTTCCGTCTCTCCATTATAAGAATCATTCAGAAAATCCATCAGGTTTTCCATAGTTTCATTATCATTACTTGAAATACATGCGGCAAGTCTGTCTGCCCCATAATTTGCAAATCCTTTCAAAAAAGCTGCTTTGTCAAAGGAAAGCGCATCTTCTGAAACTCCCCGAATAAGTACATCCCGCTCATCACTCTCCAGTTCTTCCTCCGTAACATCCTCAGAAAAAGCCAGATATAATCTATCCTTTTCTGAAAAATCAACCAGATTTGAAGTTATAATGGCTGTCTTAAAAAAATAAGAAATCTCTTCTGCATGCTGAATAAACATATTACGGGAAATAGTAACCTTATCATCATTGTCACTGGTATCTTTCTTTGCCCGGTCATACAATATGCCAATCGCCATACTTAACTTAAATGCTTCCCACATAGATTTAAAGAAAATATCTTTCAGCCTGTGGTCGATCTGATACCATGATTCACCTCTGCACGATACGTCTGTCGTTATTACCACCAGTACCCCTCCCTTATAACCGCATTATTTTTCTCCGCATTGCTTTGAATTGTCCATACTTTTCCAATCTTATCTTCCTTAATATCCTCAAACAAAGAATCCTTTGAGAAAATAATAACCTGCGGCACATATTCCGGAATTGTAGTAAGAATATTTGCTTTCTGTTGAGAATCCAGCTTAGAAAAAGGTCCATCCAGAATAAGCGGATATTCTTTTTCCCTGAATTTATCAAAACTGCTAAGCACTTTCAGGATTCCGCCTATATAAGCAAAAGATATTACAGCAAACTGCCCTTCGGATTTCGATTCATCTCCATGACTGTCTCTCACCTTTAGCTGGAAATCATCGTTGAGCACTACTTCCCGTTCGCTGGTCAACATTGTCTCCACCAATATCCTGATTTCTGCTTCCAGCCTGTGCGTATATTCCTCAGTCTCTTTTTTCAGTTCATCTTTGATCGCTTCGACTACTTTAAGCATATATTCACATTGCTTTTTATACATCTCCACTTCATCATTTGCATCACTGATGGTTTCCGATCTCTTTTCCCTTCTACGCAATCGACTCTCAAAATCACCCTGATTTCTTTGATCCTGCTCTATTTCTACGGACAATCTTGTGTTTTCCTTCTCTAAACGATTTCTTTCATCAATGTATAAGTCCACGTCTCCATTATTTTTTATTTCCTGATCATTCTCCTGAATCTGTACATTGAGGTCTCTAATAGTTGCTTTCAATTTGACAATTCTTTTAAAATATTCCAATAATCTGTCGTTGGAATACCTGCCGGAATATTTTCTCATACTGTTGTCAAACTTGTCATAAGTAGCCTTATAAGATGCCGGCGGAAAATAAGATTTCCATCTTTCCAAAGAAAGACATTCTTTATCACACAAAGGATTTCCGCAGAGACATGTCTCTTCTTTCAGTAAATTTACGAGTAATTCCTTCGTCAATCCCGGAATCACATTCTTTTCCTCTTCCTGTACTTCCAAGTACAATCTTTCGCCAGCCTCATTCGCTACTTTAGCTACCAGTAAATAGGCAAAATTATTTGCGGCTTCATCCCCAAAATGTTTTTTCTCTTCTTTAATCGCCGTCTCATGTACTTCAATCGACCTTTTCAATTCCCTGCGCAGATTTTCTAATTTCTTATTTGATTTCCCAGAACCAATAATTTCTGACAATTCCGTAATTCGCTCACTGTTCTCCTTTATTCTTCTCTTTTTCTCTGCTACTCCGCTTTCGATCTCCTCGATTTTTCTCTTTAAAATTCTTATGTCTTTAAGGATTTCTCTACTTTTCTTCTCTGCCGTAGATTTCGCACGGGCGCTCAGCATTTTGTTATGTAATATGCCAATCACTGTCTGTGACTGTGTTGTCGTCCCCAAATCTCTCAATGCATATTCGTATAATTCCAACTCCAAAATTGAAAAAAGCGCTTTCTTCAATGATTTTGCTGACTCACTGCCTGTCATCTTTAAATCAGCAATCATGGTTTCGCCATCAAAAAAGAAGTAAGATGACAATCCAACCGGAAGTACTTCATCAATGATGAGATTCGGATTTTCCAGTTGCCGCCAGTCTTTTTTCTCATCACATTTCAGGACGGAAAAATCATCATTTTCTGTCTTTCTGGCTATATTGCCGTTGTTTTGCTTATAATAACACCATTCCCGGCATACCGTATATTCTTCACCATTATGCTCAAATTCAATTTTTCCGTAGGTTTTAAAAAAACATCCAATGTTTAACTTTTCACCTGCATCCAAATTGTAAAGTTTATTTCCACTGGTTGTCCTGTTAAAGTTTACTCTTCCATAAAGAATCCACTGGAACAGTTGATGTAACGTTGTCTTACCGTCTCCGTTTGTTCCATATACAATCGTAATTTTTCCATCTGTGTCAAAAAAAATTTTTCCACGCTTTTCAAAGTTCCGGAAATTCTGATATTCAATAGACCTGATTTTCATCCTGATCCTCCTCCAGCAGCTTAAGTATATTATCAATCGCATCCGAATTTATTTTGGCAGCTGAAGATTTAAATCCCCCGCCTGTCTCGGAAAAAAGCTTTTTCCTGGAAGCATTCTTCTCAATATCGATTATTCTGGCCACCATTTCCTCAACTGACAGTCTATTCATCTAAATCCTCCTCGTTTTCATCCAGTTCCATTAATGCTCCCTGATCAATCCCATATCTGGCGCATAGTTCTTCCAGAGAATCCATATGATCTGTACTGTTGTCTGCAAGCCGGAGATATTCATAGAATCTTCTCAATTCAATCAAGGCAAAGTTACTCATATGCTCACTCGGAAGTACAATCACATCATAAATATTTGCAATCTTTTTCCTTTCCCCGCACATTTCATCTGTATAAGTTCTTAAAATTCTCCCCCGCCTTTGGACAAACTCCCGATAATCATCATTACTGGACAGAATCAGCGCACCTTTAATGGATGGAATATTAATCCCCTCATCCAGACAACGGATTGCTACCATGGCATCAATTGTTCCCTTATTAAATGCATCTACTAACTGCATTCTCGTTCGCATATCTTCCTGTGCTGTAAACTGGCTGGCTTTGTATCCTGTTTCATGAAGAATTTCTTTGACATACTGAATATGTCTGGTCTCTTCACCTGAATCATTATGAAAAAGTCTGCCATCTCCACAATATACTATAAAATGTTCTTGTTCCTGAATTTGACTCAAGATCCATTTCAATTTTGTTATTTTTTCATTCGCCATGGAAATAACTCTCAAACGCGACCGCTTATGCCTGACAAGACTATCCACATCAAAGCATTTTCCATTTCTAAAACAGGAAGCCATTAGTCTTGAATATCGATCAAACTCTTTTTCTTCCTGTATCGTCGCATTTACAAAGATCGGATGATAATTATAAGGAACCAAATAACGTTTCCGAATTGCATATTCAATCGGTAGATTATATACTTGTCCACCAAAGAAGTCCATCAATTCCTTTCCAAATTCATCATTTTTTCTGCTGGACGGCGTAGCGCTTAAACCAAGCATATAAGAATAAACTTCCTGCAGTGTATTGTTTCTGTTTTTAAAACGATGCGCCTCATCGACAATCAACATCTTTTTCAATCTTGACTTATCGACAATGCGTTTAAATTTGGGCATATTGAAAGATACGATCGTCGATATTACAACAATACTTCCACCACTATTATATCTTGAGTTATAAATGGCATCTAAAAATTCATCCTCCCAGTTATGATTTTCTCCTGTAACCATAATCGTTCTACTGGACGCTAAAACACTATGTACATCCTCATACCACTGTCTGACAAGATGCTTATACGGTGCACAAATCACCACCAGTATGCTTTCCTGTTCCATCACTTTCAGGGCAGAATAAATAGCCGTCCATGTCTTTCCTGTTCCTGTGGCCATAACGTAAAATCCATGATAATTATTATTCTCCCATGCGCTTATTGCTGCCTTTTGATATTCACGAAGTTCAATCCCACCTTTTGGAACTTCCTCCAGGCCTCTGCGCTTCTTTTCATTTTCCAACCGATCTAATACCAGTTCCGTATAATCAATACGCGTAATATAATCGTTTTGTCCGTTCCATATATCATCGAATTCCTGCTCATCATCCTGAATTCGCTCATAATCTCCGTCTTTCCAACTCATGGATACACGAATTTTCTCATAATTATTTCGGTATCCTCCAATCGACTCGTTTGGTGACCCAACGAACAGGACCTTATTATTATCATCATCGATCAGAAGACCAATTTTATCATGATAAATCCCACATTCATCTTCCAAATCAACCACCAGTACATTCATTCTTCCATTTCCAATCAGGTTTATAAGAAGTTTCAAATTCTGGTCATCAATTTGTTTGATCGACTCCTCCAAATCTATCTCTACTCTGTGTCGTATGATACTCTCTTTCAGATGGTACCCCAGTCTGATCCCCTCTATATCCTCGTTACTCAGTTCCGGATTACAGATTAGCCTTATCTCTCCATTCCTTTCCGACAGTTCTTTCAAACCATTTCCTATAATTTCAAACACTCCTGATGAAAAATAGCCCACACTTCTTTTATATACTTTAGAACACTTCAGGCCCGGAATCAGAAGTTGATCTATGATATTATCCGGACCTTTACTTCTGTAGCTTATTTTTAATGGTAAATCTACTAATTTCATTTTCAAATCCAACCCCACATATATATTCCTATACAATACATATAGTATCATAGAACGACATAAAACTATAGTAATTTACACATTTCTTTTCCTGCACAAGCTTATAACAAAAGCGTTTCTGACAAATACGCTGCCAAAAACGCCTCATCATAAACCCAGTTCAAATAAAATCAACACTCAATGCAAATATGTAATCCTAAACAACAACCTCTGTATACTCAGGAATATATTTCGCAAATCTATAATACCGTTCTATCGTTTCTAAATCCAATCCCATTTCTTCAGCTGTTTTCTCCCAGTCTGCTATAGACTTTCGGTCAAGTTGCTGTTTCTCAAATAAGGTCAATATTTCCATTTGCAGATTAAGCTCACCGTATATTTCAGATTCCGAAATCTTTTGTTCAAATGTTTCCGCATAACCCGCATTTTGATCGAGCAAAACCCAAATCAACGTATTCATCTTTGCACCGTCTTGATACTCAACTTTACTCAATCTTTTGATAAGAAAACCAGTACCGTTTACCTGATTATAAAAATCCACTTGATCCTCAATATACTTTTCGCATATATCAACCGCTACTTCCGAATAGTCATCGACCGTAAAGCTGTTGTTTACACCATCTAAGACATATTTTGAATATTCCTTGTTGCATTTTACAATATTCAGTTCCCTTTTTGATCTATATTGTTTGGGAATAAAACTATTGTACGAAACTGCTATAATTGACGATTTTGTAGTTTTTTCAATAACCCGCTCAAGATCATCAATAATTGATGGAATAAAACATCCATCATAATCAAACCAAATAAAATTGGGTTGGTCAAAGGGCAAATCATCAATTGCCTCTGATGTCGTTTTCGGGATCAATTCAATTAAATCCAGCGGTTTATTATTTCTAAAACGCTTTTCCTTTTTATCATCATATTCCCCGTTCTCATCCTCCATCATTTCAATGCTAATCATTCTGCCTAAATTACAGTATTTATTAAAATATACAAAATCCGTGTAGAATAAAGAACCCATTCCAATATAGTTAACCTTTTCACCAACAATATGTTGAAAGCTATTAATTAATTGCGCAATTAACGCTCGTTCAATCCTTTTTTGTGGCCGCAATTTATAATTTATTTTCTCATAACTGTTCATCGGTAATTACTCTCTCCTGCACAAACTTTTTAATTTTTTCTCCAAGAGCCTTATTCGTATCAGCTTCGAAATATCTCTTCCATTTTTCAACCGTTTTCTCGTCAATATATAAAGGAATATTTTTTATTCTCTCACTTGCATGATATTCCCCAAGTTCAAGCTTAAATTCTGTTCTCGCAGCCGTAAGATATGACGTCAACTTTCGTTCATGGAATTCTTCATTTGGCGGCACTTTACCTTCTCTTTTGCACTCTCGTATTGTCTCTTGCAGTTTCCGCAATCGAGGTAAAACCACGCCCATCACACTCCGCATCTCCTTAAAAATATATTGATAAACGAAATGCTGCTTATCAATGCTGTCTTTGGTTGTATTGAGCGGTAATTTATTTGGATCATCACAATCGATATACACATATCCCCTAAACCTTGCAAAATCATTATGAAAAGCAGGTATTGTTTTACCTTGAAAAGCTTCATCGATACTTGATTCTTCTTCTAAATCATAAGTCGATTCCCAGCCTGTTAATTCGGTCCGATCTTTCTGAATCACTGCACGCCCATTACATATAATATCCCAACCTGCATCCTTGGGAGATGGATCTCCTACTCCTGCAACTATTTTGATTCCAATATCCTTCTCTCTTCCAATAGTATATGAATTTACATATGCCTTCAAAAATTGAGCTTCGTATAAAGATTCGTTTGAATAATGTACTTTTTCCCCATTAATGGATATAATTATTCCATTTCCCAACAAATCTCCATACGCACTGCCTATCTTTGTTCTCAATGTTTCTACATTATTGCGCACTTTCAAATATGTCCGTATTGATTCGCTAAGTCTCTTTATTTCTATATGAACTCCGTCCTCAAAGTTCAAATCGACATCATCTAAATGAAATTTCCAAATATCCTCGTCTGTATTTTCATTTTTTAGATTAATCCACTCATCATGATCCATATAGACTTTAAAAGAATCAGAGGCTGTTTTGCTCTCTACCACAAAATCTGATCCTATTTTAAAGATAGATCTTTTCATACCAATTCCATACATACCCAAAGTACCTGCATTTCTTTCACGATTATTTCCAAACCTAAAAGCTTTGGAAATTGCTATTTCTTTGGACATTCCTCCGCAATTATCATTTATACGAAAATAATCTTCCAAAAGATTATATGAAATATCGATATTTCTCTGCTTGTTTCCATCTAATACTCTCTTATATGCATCAATAGAATTATCAATTAAATCTAAAATACAGCTTTCAACCGTAACATCTTTTGTAATCATATTCAAAAAAAACTCTTTGGACGGAGAAGAATCTACTAATAAATTACTCATCTACATATTACTCCTGTCTTTTTATTGTTTTATTATTATAGCATATTATCTACATTTTTAGTAGATAATATTACATAACATCAAGAATTGTAATACAGCTTATAAACTGTACCATTTTACAGTAATCTATTCGCCATATAAAACATTTAATTATTCTACCCTACCACTACCCACAAAAAATCTCTTATAAAATACCTGCCAAGAAAGCCCGAAGGAGTCTCGCCCACGCAAGACTCCTTCTTTACTTCACTTCTCTATTTTTATATCCCTACCTCGAAGGCACCATCCGTATGATCCTTCCCGCGAACTCATTAAAGTTCTGCGTCTGCAGGATCACTTTACCCGGCCCTGTCAGCTTCGTCAGGAACAGCCCCTCGCCGCCCAGAAAAATATTCTTGAGCCCCTTCACCGTCTCGATCTCATAACTCACCGACCGCTCAAACGCCACCACGTTACCGGTATCCACCTTAAGCACTTCGCCCGGCGCCAGGTCTTTCTCCACCTTGTTTCCGTCGATTTCCAGAAAGACCATGCCTGTCCCGCTGATATCCTGCAGGATAAAGCCTTCGCCTCCGAACAGTCCGGCGGAAAATTTCTTCGTAAACGTTACATTCAAGTGCACTGTCTCCTGCGCGCAGAGAAAAGCGCCCTTCTGACAGATCAGACCGCCGCCTGCTCCCACGTCCACCGGAAGCACTTCTCCAGCTACGGTGGAGGCGAACGCTACCATGCTGCCTGCCCGCTCCGCCTTATAAGTTGCCATAAACAGCGACTCTCCCGTGAACATCCTGCCGATACTCTTGCCAAGCCCGCCCTTCATATTGGAATCCATGGCAATGCCGTCCGACATCCAGGCCATACCTCCCGATTGTGTGTACATGGATTCTCCCGGTGCGTCGAATAGTACCTCCACTGCCGGCATTGTATCACCGATGATTCTGTACTGCATACTTAATTCCCCCTTTATATTTAATTTAATAATTCTCAACTACCCAATCCTATGACCGTAAACAATAACCTATATCCCCACTTATTATGCATCCTGCCCCATCGCTTCTGCCACTGCTGCCTCACAGCTTCTCATCGCCAGGATAGTCTTATCAAAAAGCTCGTCAAGCTCCCAGCCAAGTCTCTCTGTGCCCTGGGCAATCGTCTCTCTGGAGCAGCCCGCCGCAAACTTCTTATCCTTGAATTTCTTCTTCAGGCTCTTGACTTCCATATCCATTGTGCTCTTGGAGGAGCGCATCAGTGCGCAGGACCAGATCAGGCCCGTCAGCTCATCGGCTGCAAAAAGCACTTTCTCCATCTACAGCTTCGGCTCCTCTTCGCTGCACATACCAAAACCGTGCGAGCAAATGGCGTAGATCATGTCATCACTCACCCCTGCCTCCCGCAGAAGTTCGGGCGCCTTCTTGCAGTGTTCCTCCGGATACAGTTCAAAATCGATGTCATACAGCAGTCCGGTGATACCCCAGAAATCCTCTTCCGCGCCATAGCCCAGTTCTTTCGCATACCAGCGCATCACGCCTTCCACCGTCAGCGCATGCTGCAGATGGAACGGCTCTTTGTTATATTTCTGTAAAAGATCCCACGCCTGCTCTCTCGTGATACTGCTCTGTTTCGCAGTCTGCTCCTGGCAGTGGCCATCTATTTTCTTCTCGTCCTTTTCGCTTTCATCATGTTCTCTTTGCTCGTCATTCTTTCCTCTCTTGTCCTGGCCGTTATGTTTCTCCTTGTCAGCAGCCTTCTTCTCCTGCCCCTTCTCCAGTCTCTTCATTGTCGGGATTGTCGGTACATCTTCTTTCATACCGCTACACCGTTCTACATAACTTTATTTTTGAGCAATTTCTATATTGCCTGTATTTCCACAAAGATCCATAAATCTCTATAGCTCTGTGGGAATTGGTTCAAGATTGGTTCAGAAATGGTTCAGAATCAATCCCTCCAATAATCCCCGCATTCACTACAGTTTGTCCGCATATTTTGATTGATCAGCTTCCGGAATCTTCATTGCTGCCATAGCCTGATCCGCAGACCATTTCATTGTCTCCATCAAATTTCTGATCATTTGCAATGCAGTTCGTTCCACAGCTTCGTTTTTCATATCTTCCAAAGCCTTACACATTTCACTCACTCCTTTCGGATTTTCCTTCAAATATCTTGTTCGCTCTGCCATCAGATCAAAATTCATATAGTCTGCTTACATGCAGTTAAAATCGTGCATCAGCTTCCCTAATTCAGATTCTCCCCGGTATTCACCATTCACATATAAAATATGTTCCCCATCTTCAAAGTTCTTTCCGGTTGTCAAATTCATCCGTTCCACAATATAAACCGGCTCGCCTTTCCCATAAAAATCTTTTTCTGTGATAAATATTGTATAAGTATCCGGTAATTCTGCAAATTCCTGCCCCGCATCCAAATTCTCGATATCCATTACACTGGAATGATACCGTGCCCTGTGTGGGTCTGCTCCCTTGTCCTGTCTTTGAATTTCTAAATCATATTTTTATTTTCAGAATCCACTCCATAGGCATCAAGACAGATAGAACGTGCTCCTGCCAGGCGCTTCATATCCTTTTGTGTCTGGCGATCGGTAATCACCAAATCCTTCTTTCCTGTAATGATGCGTAATACCAATTCTGCCAATGGGACATTATCTTTAATAAGACAGCGCATAAAATCGTCATCTATTGGCCGCAACGTCCGTAAACGTTGTAAATCTTCCTGTCTTTCCCGTTCTTTTCTCTGCTGTTCTGTTTCGCACATGAAACACACCTCTTCCTTATCGTTATCGGCGTTTTCTTATATTATAATCTGAAAATACCGAAAAAACAACAGGTAAGAAAGCCCTTTCTGGATTCCTTCCCTGTTGTACGTTATCGTATCATGATTCCGTTTTCTTATCCTCTTTATATCTCTTCTGATTCATCTTCTCCTGCAGATTATCAAATTCACGCTGTTTCAATTCCTTCGTTACATCTGTATAGATATCCATCGTGGTTGAAAAGTCTTTATGTCCAAGCGTATCCTGAATGACTTTCAGATTTACGCCCGCCTCAACTAATCTTGTTGTAAAGGTATGCCGCAAGCTATGGCAGCTAAATCTCGGCAACAAGACCGGATTGATGCCCCTTTTTTCAAACTGGGCATCATTACAGTCGCGGATAATCCGGCAAAGCGCTTTGTTCTAAGTACCCTGATGCTGTACATTTCCAAAACGAAAAGCTGGACAGTTCTGTTCCCAGAAGGCCACGCAGACACGGTGCCAAAGCAGAAAAGAGAGGTATTTCCAATGAATATATATGTATCTGCACAGGCATCCAGCGCAAAGGTGATGCACTTGCTGTCACTGTCAACAGGGCAAAACCCAGTGCAAAAGAGCTTATCAGCATCTTTGAAGGACATATCGCAGATGGGACACTCGCCCTCTGCGACGGCCTGCGCAGTTACCATGCACTTCCGGGGATCGTGGACTGTGTTGTCAGGGACTGCAACAAACAGGACAAAGAAGACTCTTGTTTTTATAACCTGAATACGGTAAATGGATTCCATAGTTTTATCAAACAGAGATATACCTTCTACCGTGGGGTGGCGAGCAAGTATATCAACAGATATAATGCCCTTTTTGGTGCGGCCTACCGAAATGTTGAAGGCATCATCCGGCGGCTGATCAATGAAGTACTGACAGTGACAGCCACTGATTATTACCATAGCAACAAAGATGTGCGGGAAGCTGGCTTAGTAGCTATATAACTTTACCAACCCATTTACTGACAACACCTAATTTATTTATCTTAAAACCTTCTCCTGGTTATGCAGCTCTTTCGCATTACACAGTCTGCTTCCCATACTTCAAAAGATACTCCTGCGACATCTGCAAAGAAATATTCAATTTCTTTTTTCAACGTTCCCTATTTGCTACCCTTTACAGCATCGAACATTGATTTTCTCATGCCATTCAGCCACTCCTTGTTTGCTATACACATTCCTCCATAGCAATGGTCACGAAACATACAAACCTCACAGATAATCTGATTAACGCTCTGGCGGAGCAGATCATCATCAGATGGCAGCTTGATAATCCTCAAATCTCTCAACGGACATCCAAACATGGTCTTCCCTTCCATCGAAGCACTCCCCGTCCATATACATACCACTTACATAGATACGCTTGAAACAGATATTCTTTTTAGTTATCCTCACGATCTGTCCGGCAAAGCCAAGCGGTACTTCACGGTGGCATAAAGCAAACCACCCTCTTATACCCTTTCCTGTTGCCATCTGTACATCAAGATATTCTTCATAGGAAAGTTTCTCACCACCGAAAACTTCGTTCATACCTTGTGGTGAAAAATCAATGTAACCCCACTCCTGTCTGTCCACAGTAACATTCTGTCCCCAGAACTCCTTCTTTAGTTCCTTCCACTCTGCGGTTCCTTTGCTTTTGCTCATATTCTTGCACCTCCGATTAAAAGTGTCACTCAACAGTGACCTGACAATTTAATCTACGAATATGAGAAAATCTATTATGCCAAATATGGTTTTCCCATCAAAGCATCCTTCAAATGCAATCGCGGAAAGGCCGAAGCACATCCTAGAGATAATTCTACATAACTTTTTAAAAACCTGCCTAAAATTGGTTCAAAATTGGCTCAAAACTGGCTTTTAGTTCATGCCTTTTCCATAGCCGCAGCCACATCTGCCTCACAGCTTCTCATCGCCAGGATAGTCTTATCAAAAAGCTCGTCAAGCTCCCAGCCAAGTCTCTCTGTGCCCTGGGCAATCGTCTCTCTGGAGCAGCCCGCCGCAAACTTCTTATCCTTGAATTTCTTCTTCAGGCTCTTGACTTCCATATCCATTGTGCTCTTGGAGGAGCGCATCAGTGCGCAGGACCAGATCAGGCCCGTCAGCTCATCGGCTGCAAAAAGCACTTTCTCCATCTACAGCTTCGGCTCCTCTTCGCTGCACATACCAAAACCGTGCGAGCAAATGGCGTAGATCATGTCATCACTCACCCCTGCCTCCCGCAGAAGTTCGGGCGCCTTCTTGCAGTGTTCCTCCGGATACAGTTCAAAATCGATGTCATACAGCAGTCCGGTGATACCCCAGAAATCCTCTTCCGCGCCATAGCCCAGTTCTTTCGCATACCAGCGCATCACGCCTTCCACCGTCAGCGCATGCTGCAGATGGAACGGCTCTTTGTTATATTTCTGTAAAAGATCCCACGCCTGCTCTCTCGTGATACTGCTCTGTTTCGCAGTCTGCTCCTGGCAGTGGCCATCTATTTTCTTCTCGTCCTTTTCGCTTTCATCATGTTCTCTTTGCTCGTCATTCTTTCCTCTCTTGTCCTGGCCGTTATGTTTCTCCTTGTCAGCAGCCTTCTTCTCCTGCCCCTTCTCCAGACTCTTCATGGTGGGGAAAAGCAGCACATCGCGGATCGCCGGCGAATTCGTGAGCAGCATCACCAGCCTGTCTATACCGTAGCCGATTCCACCTGTCGGCGGCATACCGATCTCCAGCGCATTCATGAAGTCCTCATCGGTGGTGTTGGCTTCCTCGTCACCTGCTGCCAGCGCCTCTTCCTGTGCCCGGAAACGTTCTCTCTGATCGATGGGGTCATTCAATTCCGAATAAGCATTGCACATCTCACGGCCCGTGATGAACAGCTCGAAGCGCTCCACATACTCCGGGTCCTCCGGTTTCTTCTTAGTCAACGGAGAGATCTCGATCGGATGATCCATGATAAAAGTAGGCTGCACCAAATGCTCCTCCACGTACTCCTCAAAGAAAAGATTCAGGATATCACCCTTTTTATGCCTGTCCTCATAATGGACACCTTTCTCGTCGGCAAGCTTCTTCGCTTCCGCCGCATCCTTCACGGTATTGAAATCCACTCCCGCATATTTCTGTACAGCCTCTACCATGGTCATCCGCGCAAAAGGCTGTCCCAAGTCGATCATCGCCTCGCCGTAGGGCACGGTCGTTGTGCCGCAAACCTCTTTCGCCACATGGCGGAACATATTCTCCGTCAGTTCCATCATGCCATAATAGTCCGTGTATGCCTGGTATAACTCCATCAGAGTAAACTCGGGATTATGTCTGGCATCCAGCCCCTCGTTGCGGAACACGCGGCCAATCTCATAGACTCTCTCCATCCCGCCTACGATCAGTCTCTTCAGATACAGCTCCAGAGAAATGCGCAGTTTCACATCCTCGTCCAATGCATTATAGTGGGTCTCAAAAGGTCTCGCCGCCGCGCCGCCCGCATTGGATACCAGCATCGGAGTCTCCACCTCCAAAAATCCCTGTCCGTCCAGGTAGCGCCTGATAGAACTGATGATCTTGGAACGGGCTACGAAGGTCTTCTTCACATCCTCGTTCATGATCAGGTCAGTGTATCGCTGACGATAACGGATATCCGTATTTACCAGCCCATGATACTTCTCCGGCAGAATCTGCAAGCTTTTCGACAGTAATGTCATTTTGTTGACATGGATGGATTTCTCACCAGTCTTGGTCCTGAATACCTCACCCTCGATGCCTACGATATCACCCACGTCATATTTCTTGAAATCCGCATAGGCTTCTTCGCCGATGCTGTCTCTCGCCACATAGGACTGAATATCCCCCTGCAGATCCTGCACATTACAGAAGGACGCCTTTCCCATGATACGCTTGGACATCACACGGCCCGCGATGGACACCTGCTGCCCCTCCAGCGCGTCGAAGTTATCCTTGATCTCCTGGCTGTGATGGGTCACATCATATTTCGTGATCTGAAAAGGATCCTTGCCGTTTTCCTGCAATGTGGCGAGCTTCTCTCTTCTCACCTTCAAAAGCTGGTTGATATCCTGATTCTGTACTTCTGCCATACTGACCTCCATCTTGCCGCCTGGCGGCTGTTAAACATGTTGCTCTCTACCCGCAGTCACCGTTTGGATATCCGCCTGTCACATCGGCACTGCTGTCTTCTATCCTTAATTGGAACGCTGGATCTCCAGCACTTTATACTGGATCATACCTGCCTGTGTCTCCACTTCCACCTGATCGCCCACCTTACAGCCGATCAGCGCCTTGCCCACGGGAGATTCGTTGGAAATCTTTCCTTTTAAGCTGTTGGCTTCGGTGGAACCTACGATCTTATACTCAAGTTCTTCATTGAACTCCATATCCAGAATCTTCACCTGGCATCCGATGTTGATCTTGTCCAGATCCACCTCGTCCTCAACGACTACTTCCGCATTCTTCAAGATCTTCTCCAGCTCTTCGATCCTCGCCTCGATATCGCGCTGCTCGTCTTTGGCTGCGTCATATTCGGCGTTCTCGGACAGGTCGCCCTGCTCTCTGGCTTCTTTGATCTTCTCCGCCACTTCCTTACGCTTGACCACCTTCAGGTCATGCAGCTCATCTTCATATTTTCTCAGTCCCTCATACGTTAAGATATTTTTCTTCTCCTGCATGGTGCTACTCCCTTTCTATTTATCATTCCTATTTCTATATTAAAGATCATATCCCTTTTCCTGCCAGTAACCGGGATACCTTATGTCATTTTAACTTTTCTATCATAACTATTTTTTACCACAGTGTCAAGATATTTCAGCGGCGATATATACGGAATTGCCGGACTTTTCCGCCCCAGCAGCCGTTCCTTCTCCCCATCGGAAGTAACATCGATATAGACGCAGTTCGCAGACGCAATCTTCGGATACCGGAACCCCTCCCCATAATCGAGGATAACACCGCCGCAGGGCTCCTTCCCGCATCGAAACACTGCCGTCTCTGCCATCTCGTTTCTTCTGTACGGTACAAGCTGCGGTACCAGTCCATACTCATAATAATAATCCTCTATATATTCCTGCAGCACTTCCCGGTCATCCTCTCCCACTGCCGCCTCATCCTTATAATACTTATGAACTGCTGTCTCTTCCTTGCTCTTCTGTCTCTCCCAGCCCTCATAATAGAGCACCATCCGATTGACTTTTGGTAAGTACGGTTCCAGCAGCTCCCAGGTCGTCTCCAACTGCCGCTCTGTCTCCTCGGGCTGTCCCAAAAGCACCGTCACCATGCCGGTCAGGGCAAGTACCTTTCCCGCCCGCTGTTCCAACAGGTATTTTACCAGCCTCTTCACCGTACCCGCGTGCGGCTGCCATCTTCCCCGGCTTTCCGGCGCAAGAAGCCGCAGGATATCTTGATGCACACAAGTATCCGGCATCCCGGCGGCGGTGTGCAGCGCAGCTTCCATCGCCTCGGAAAGGATCGGTGCCTTCCAGGGTTTCTTCCGATAATAAAAGGGCGGCACCGCACATCCAAGAATGTCGAACTCCTCCTGCGTTGTCAGCAGCATGACAGGCAGCACTGCTTCCTGAAACCAATGCTTCTTCGCGGCTATTGTGTTGTCCGCGCTGTCCGGTCGTACCGGCAGCGGATAATAATAAAGAATCGTCTCCTGTTCCATACCAAAGTATATGCATTACGTGAATGACCCATGCACGAAATAATCCTGAGCGTTTATAAACAGGCACGCTTGTCTGGGAAAGGTATCTGAGAAAATACTCGTTTTCTGAACATTCTCTTTCACATCTCTTTTACCAGTTCTTCCAGTTCCGCGAAGCTCTCCACCTCGTTAACACTTCGCCGCAGCCTGGCAGAATCAGGCATGCCCGCTGTATACCAGGAAACATGCTTACGCATTTCTCGGATACCGGTGTACTCACCCTTACAGTCAAGCTGCAACCTTGCATGGCGCAGAATCGTCTCCTTGATCTTCGCCTTCTCCGGTCCGGGCAATACCGTGCCATCCTGCAGATAAGCAGCGACCTGTCTGAAGATCCACGGATTGCCTCTGGCAGCGCGGCCTACCATCACTCCATCACATCCGGTCTGTTTCAAGATCGCCTCTGCGCTGGCACCATCCGTAATGTCACCGTTTCCGATCACCGGAATGGACAGCTTGTCTTTCACCCTGGCTATGATCTCCCAGTCCGCTTCCCCGGCATAATACTGTTCCCTTGTCCGGCCGTGTACAACCACCGCAGCCGCGCCGGAATCCTCTGCGATCTGTGCAATCTCCACCGCATTGACACATGTGTCATTAAATCCCTTCCGAATCTTTACGGTGACTGGTTTCCGTACGGCCTTTGCCACGGCGCTGACGATCTCCCTCACCAGCTTTGGCTCCTTCATCAAAGCCGATCCTTCCCCGTTCCCCACTACTTTCGGCACGGGACAGCCCATATTGATATCCAGAACCGCAAACGGCCTGTCCTCGATCTGTCTGGCCATCTCACTGATGATCTTCGGGTCAGAACCAAACAACTGCAGCGACACCGCTCCTTCCTGCGGATGGATCTTAAGCAGACTTTCCGTATTCTTATTCTTATACAAGATCGCCTTGGCACTGATCATCTCCATACAGGCCATTCCCACGCCCTGTTCCCTGCACAGCAAACGAAATGGCAGGTCTGTCACGCCTGCCATCGGTGCCAATAAGATATTATTCTCTAAAGTGACACTCCCGATTTTTAATTCATGCAATAAATCCTTCATGCTTCCCTCCATGCCGAAGCGTTCCGAAACTCTCTTGTCTTTCCGGACACAAACGTTCCGTGAAAGGTACGGTTATTACTCACCGTCCTCCAGAGCCGCCCTGTCGTGCAGTATGAACACTCTGTAGTACAGCTGCAGCGACTCCAGCAACTCCTGCCTGTTCCTGCGCACCTCGCTCACCAGAAGGCCGCTGCCGATCTCGTCATAGAGCAGATCCTCCTCTTCCGCGTCTGTCTCCAGCAGGATCGTACCGTCCTCATCGAAGACGATCGTAAAGATACCGCCCACTTCCTCTGTAAAAAGCACACAGATCACCTGCAGTTCCTCTTTGATCGACTCTGGGATCCCCGCAAATTTTTCATTAAAATAGTATTTCTGCTCGTAGGCGTTGGCGCCACAGAGCACTACTCTCTTCTCTTCCATCCTATCTACCCGTCCGTCACACATAACCATATAATCCGCGCACCGAGACCTCGCCTGCGTAGACCGGGATTCTCTCTCCGTTTTCCCTCACTACGATCAATTCCCCCTGCGCGTCAATTCCCTCCGCCGTTCCGGTGTATTCTCCTGCCGGATCCAACACCCTCACCTGAGCCCCCATGTTCAACAGATGCGCCTGGTACCGCTCCTGCAGGCCGGACAGATCCAGTGTCTTCAGGAAAATCGCATAATTCTCTTCAAACCGCTGCAGCACCTTGTCAAGCAGACACGCCCGGTTATACTGCTGCCCGGTCTCAATCCGCAAGGATGTGGCCGTAGGGCGCACCTCCTCCAGAAATTCCTCCGGGCTCATGTTGTTGACATTGATCCCCGCACCTACTACCACATACTGTATCTCATCCATCTCCGGCGTCATGGTCATCTCCGTCAGCATACCGCAGATCTTCTTCCTGTTCATCACGATGTCGTTGGGCCACTTGATCCCGGCCGCCGCTCCCGTTATCTCCTCCACGGCTTCCGCCACGCTCAGCGCCATCACCAGCGTGATCATCGATGCTTTATCCGGCACGAAGTCCGGCCGCAGAAGCAGCGTAAAGGAAAGTGCCGTACCGGACAGTGTCTGCCAGCTTCTCCCTCTTCGCCCCTTTCCTGCCGTCTGGATATCCGCCACCACCACAGTGCCGTGCGGCTCGCCCTCTTCGCCCAGACGCTTTGCATCCGTATTGGTGGAGCCGGTGCTGGCATAATAGTACAGCTTCCTGCCCGCCCATTTCGTCTTCAGCCTGCTGGCAATCTCGCTCTGCGACAGCATATCCGCCGGCCCCTCTACCAGTCGGTACCCTCTGCCGGAAACAGACTCGATCTGATAGCCCTCTTCCTTTAACTGCTTGATCACCTTCCAGACCGCCGTCCTCGTCACCCCGAACCGGTCACACAGCTGCTGTCCCGATATGTAATCCGCACTGTTCCTCAGTAGCGTTAATATATCTGATTTATCTGTCTTCATTCTGCTATTTCTCTACCTTAAATATTACGTAACACTATGTACTGATTTCCTTAAACCTCATACTCCCCCAAAGTCACCGCCATCACCGCCTTGATCGTATGCATCCGGTTCTCCGCCTCATCGAAGACGATGGACTGAGCTGACTCAAACACCTCATCCGTCACCTCCATCTCGTCAATCTCGTACTTCTCGTGGATCTCCCTGCCGATACCCGTATTCAGATCATGGAAAGCAGGCAGGCAATGCATAAACACTGCTTTCTCACCGGCATACTCCATCACCTTGCGATTCACCTGATAAGGCATCAGATCCCGCAGACGGCTCTCCCAGACCTCCGCCGGTTCTCCCATGGAAACCCATACGTCGGTGTAGATTACATCCGCACCGCCTGCGCCTTCTTTCACATCCTCCGTGAGTGTCACACTTCCTCCTGTACTTGACGCAATCTCCTCACAAGTGCGCACCAGCTCCGCCTCCGGAAAATACTCCTTCGTAGTACATGCAGTAAAATGCATTCCCATCTTGGCACAAGCCACCATCAGGGAATTACCCATGTTATAGCGGGCATCGCCCATGTATGTCAGCCTGATTCCCTTCAGGTATCCGAAATGCTCCCTGATCGTCAGAAGATCTGCCAGCATCTGTGTCGGATGGAATTCATTAGTCAATCCGTTCCACACCGGTACACCGGCATGCTCTGCCAGCTGTTCGACAATCTCCTGGCCATATCCGCGATACTCGATCCCCTCATACATCCGTCCCAATACCCGAGCCGTATCCGCGATACTCTCCTTCTTGCCGATCTGGGAAGCTGACGGATCTAAGTAGGTCGTCCCCATGCCCAGATCATGAGCCGCCACCTCAAAGGAGCAGCGCGTCCTGGTGCTTGTCTTCTCAAAGATCAGTGCCACGTTCTTACCCCGACGGATGTCAGCCGGGATACCCTTTTCCTTCTTCTCCTTCAAATCTGCCGCCACATCCAGCATATACGTGATCTCTTCCGGAGTAAAATCCAAAAGTTTTAAAAAATGCCGTCCTGTTAAATTCATACTCTCCTCCTGTCTTCCCTGTCTGTCCTAAATTTACCGGCAGAACAGATTGCTGCCTCTGACTATATGATATCCGATGAACCTCCACAGTAAACTTACATCATGCTTAGCCTGCCGTCGGGCGGGCCGCATGGCCATCCATG
>CAMWLJ010000020.1 GCA_947175055.1 uncultured Lachnospiraceae bacterium
TGGCAAAATTGTTCCTGGCAGGAGCAAAGAATCTTGAGAGCAAGAAAGAATGGATCAACGAATTAAATGTTTTCCCGGTACCGGACGGTGACACGGGTACCAATATGACACTGACGATCATGTCTGCGGCCAGAGAAGTGGCATCACTCTATGAGATGGGTGATGTGGATATGCGGTCTTTATGTAAGGCCATTTCCTCCGGTTCCCTGCGGGGCGCGCGTGGCAATTCAGGGGTTATCTTATCCCAGCTGTTCCGTGGCTTTACCAAGGGTGTGAAAGAATATGACGAGGTTACGATCCCGGTCTTTGCGTCCGCCTTTGAGAAAGCGGTAGAGACCGCTTATAAGGCTGTCATGAAGCCCAAGGAGGGTACGATCCTGACCGTTGCCAAAGGAGCGGCGATCAAGGCGAGAGAACTGGCTGACAGCGGACTGGACGATCTGGGAGAATTTATGGCACAGATCATTGCCCGCGCGGACGAGGTACTGGAGCAGACGCCTGAAATGCTTCCCGTGTTAAAGCAGGCAGGGGTAGTTGACTCAGGTGGTCAGGGATTGATGCAGGTTTTGAAAGGCGCTTATGACGCTTTCTGCGGCAAGGAAATCGATCTGTCTTTAGATGCGGTAAGTACGACCCACACTGGTGTAAGGACGGCAGGCGGCAATTTGGAAGCCCAGGCGGCGGCAGAGATCAAATTTGGTTACTGCACCGAGTTTATCATTATGCTCAACAAGGTATTTAATATTAAGATGGAGTTGGATTTTAAGGCTTATCTGGAATCGATCGGTGATTCTATCGTGGTAGTAGCAGATGAGGATGTGGTAAAGGTACATGTACATACCAACGATCCTGGTCTTGCGATCCAGAAAGCGCTTAAATACGGCGCGCTCTCCAACATGAAGATCGACAATATGCGTCTTGAACATCAGGAGAAGCTTTTTAAGATGTCCCAGAAGGAAGAGAAGGCGGCGAAGGCTCCGGAACAGCAGGAGCAGCCCCGGAAGGATGTGGGATTTATCGCCGTATCCGTGGGCGATGGGATCAATGAGATCTTCAAGGGGCTTGGTGTGGATCATATCATCGAAGGCGGACAGACCATGAATCCCAGCACGGAGGATATGCTCAATGCCATCGATCAGGTGAACGCCGATACGATCTTCATTCTGCCCAACAACAAGAATATCATTCTGGCGGCCAATCAGGCCCAGTCTCTTGTACGGGATAAGAAGATCGTGGTCATCCCTACGAAAACAGTTCCCCAGGGGATCACAGCCGTGATCAACTACGTACCGGATCTGAGTGTAGAAGAGAACGAGAAAGCCATGGTAGAGGAGATCGCCAATGTTTCTACAGGCCAGGTCACCTATGCAGTCAGAGATACGAATATCGACGGTAAGGAGATCAAACAGGGGGACTTCATGGGAATCGGTGATAAGGGCATTCTTTCCGTAGGCATTGCCATCTCGGAAGTGACGCTTAACATGATCGATGAGATGATGTCTGGCGATCGGGAATTGATCAGTATCTATTACGGCTCTGAGATTCAGGAAGAAGATGCCGAGAGTCTGCGGGCGCAGGTAGAAGGGAAATATCCCGGCTGCGATATCGAACTGCAGTACGGCGGACAGCCGATCTACTATTATATCGTGTCAGCCGAGTAAATCATTGACTTTGCATCTTGCAGGAGTAGTTTAAGTTTACGGTTTTTATAGATTTTATAGATAAAGAAACTTTAGTTCTACCAGGAGACCGTAACGTGGTATCCTGGTAGAATTATGGTTAACGAAATTTGTTATGTCGTTTACTATAACTCATGTTCGGAGGCAGGAACGATGACCGAGAATAAAAGCTGCAGTAGTGGTGTCTGTGAGAGAATTGCCCCGACCATTACTTCCCTGAAAGGCGTTGGCGAGAAGACTGCCAAACTGTTCGAGAAACTGAACATCACAACAACGGACGGTCTTCTGACCTATTACCCTCGCGATTATGAATATTTCTCCGAGCCGGTGACTCTGGATCAGGCCGCCGAGGAAGTGACGGCCGTTTGCGGCAACATCCACGGCAGTATCGCGACCAGACATGTGCGAGGTCTTAGCATCACTGCCTTTGAGCTGGTGTGCGTAGACGGTCAAACCTTACAGATGACCTATTTCAATATGCCGTATCTGAAGAACAGCCTAAAGCGCGATACCAGATATATCGCGCGCGGCTATCTGCAGAAGAAGGGTGGCCGTTTCGTGATGGAGCAGGCAAAGCTGTACAAACCTGAAGAATACGGGAAGATGGCCGGCCGTATGATGCCATGCTACGGAACGACGAAAGGGCTTACCAACAACGCCATCACCAAAGCTGTCAAACAAGCTATTGACGTTTCCAGGTTTCCACAGGACTATCTGCCCGAAACCATCCGGGCGTCCGAGCATCTTTGCCGATTGGAAGATGCTATGCGCCAGATGCATTTTCCGGACGATAAGGAATCGTTGGTATGGGCCAGAGAGCGGTTGGTCTTCGATGAATTCCTGCTCTTTATCCTGATGCTGCGCAGGATGCGGGATCATAACCAGGTCATGCAGAATCAGTATCCGATGATAGAGGTGGCGGAGACCGGACGTTTGCTGGAGGCACTGCCTTACCACCTTACCGCTGCCCAGCAGAAAGTATGGTCGGAAATACGATCGGACCTCACGTCAGAACATGTGATGAACCGCCTGATCCAGGGGGATGTCGGGTCCGGTAAGACGATCCTGGCCTTTCTTTCGCTGCTCATGTGCGTGGCCAACGGCTATCAGGGAGCCATGATGGCGCCTACGGAAGTGCTGGCAGCGCAGCACTATGAGGCATTGCTGGAACTGCAGAGACAGTATAAACTGCCGATTCATCCTGTACTGCTTACAGGTTCCACCACTGCAAAGGAACGAAGGCAGATCTATGCACAGATCGAAAGCGGAGAGGCAAACGTCATTCTCGGTACCCATGCGCTGATCCAGGATAAAGTCGTCTACCATGATCTGGCATTGGTGATCACGGATGAACAACACCGGTTTGGCGTCCGTCAGCGGGAGAGTCTGGCTCACAAAGGGAAACAGGTGCATGTGCTTGTCATGAGCGCGACCCCGATCCCACGGACGCTTGCCATCATTCTGTACGGCGATCTGCATATCTCGGTACTTAATGAACTGCCGGCTGACAGGTTGCCTGTGAAGAACTGTGTGGTGAACACTTCTTACCGGGACACTGCATATCATTTTATGGAAAAAGAGATTACTGCGGGTCATCAGGTTTATATCATCTGTCCCATGGTGGAAGAGGGAGAGCTGGCGGATCTGGAGGACGTGGTTTCCTATACCGCCAGATTGATAAGTATCCTGCCGGCGACGATCCAGATCGCCGCGCTTCACGGGAAGATGAAGCCTGCGGAGAAGAACCGGATCATGGAAGCCTTCGCCGCAGGGCAGATCGATATCCTTGTATCTACCACGGTCATCGAAGTGGGGATCAATGTTCCGAATGCCACGGTAATGATGGTGGAAAATGCAGAGCGGTTTGGTCTGGCACAGCTGCACCAGCTGCGCGGTCGTGTAGGCCGGGGCAGCGCACAATCTTATTGTATTTTCATGAGCAAATCCCCGAAACCGGAGACTATGGCAAGGCTGAAGATCTTGAATGAATCCAACGACGGCTTCTATATCGCCAGTCAGGATCTGAAGCTGCGCGGACCAGGGGATCTGTTCGGCATCCGCCAGAGCGGCGCATTAAAATTCACACTTGGTGATATTTTCCAGGATGCAGCTATCCTGCAGAGGGCCAGTGAATGGGCCGACCGGATCCTGGCTGAGGATCCTGCGCTTACGACAGACCCTTATTTGGCTTTAGGAGTTCATTTGCAAAATGGTATAATAAATGAGGTTGACTTTAAGACTATCTGAAAGTAATATGGTTAGGTAGATGTTTACTGAAACAAGGTACTGTTTCGGGAGTATAGTAGAGTGACGGAGAGTGAAACAGATATGGCAAAGAAAATTGCGGTTGTTACCGACAGTAACAGCGGAATCACACAGAAACAGGCGGCAGAACTGGGTCTTCATGTGCTGCCCATGCCTTTTATGATCGATAACGAGACTTATTTTGAGGATATCACATTAACGCAGGAGGCTTTCTATGAAAGACTTGCGTCAGGGGCTGATGTTATTACCAGCCAGCCTTCACCGGATTCGGTGATGAAGATCTGGGATGAACTGCTTGAGGAGCATGATGAAATCGTACATATTCCCATGTCCAGCGGCCTGAGCGGTTCCTGCCAGAGCGCGCTCATGCTTGCAGCGGACTATGAAGGCCGTGTGCAGGTTGTCAACAACCAGCGGATCTCTGTCACGCAGAGGCAGTCTGCCCTGGATGCGCTCAGCCTTGTGGATAAAGGCATGGATGCTGCGCAGATCAAGCAGTTCCTGGAGGATGACAAGTTCAATTCCAGCATCTATATTATGCTGGATACTCTGTATTATCTGAAGAAAGGCGGCAGAATCACGCCGGCGGCTGCTGCACTTGGAACTATCCTGCGGTTAAAGCCTGTGCTGACGATTCAGGGAGATAAGCTGGACGCCTTTGCCAAGGCAAGGACCATTTCGCAGGGCAAGACCATGATGATCAACGCAATCCGCAACGATATGGAGAAACGTTTTGGCGGCGCAAATAAGGATACGATATGGCTGCAGATCGCTTATACGTATGACTTAGAAGCTGCCACCCAGCTGCGGGACGAAGTGTCGGCGCAGTTCCCGGGATTTGATATCCATATGGATCCGCTGTCTTTGAGCATCGCCTGCCATATCGGTCCAGGATCCTTGGCTGTTGCGTGCTGCAAGAAGATATCATAGGAGATGTATGTAGGGCATCCCTTCCCTAATAGATAGGAAATATCATGCAAAACAGGTTATCGTCCACTGGCGTGGCAGATTGCGGCACAGTAGTTTGGCGTGAGGATACCTGTTTTGTTTCATGTAAAAGAATCCTGCTTGCAGGACTCTCCGCATGCGACGGGTCGCTTTGGCGACATGATTCTGTATTTCCTGCACACTTAGATAATCATACGATTCATAATAGAAATGAGGTTTACGATGGGACAATATGCATCCAGAAATGATGCGCAGGAGCTGGCCATGCAGCAGGTATATATGGAGAAAGCGGCTTTCTATGTGGCCGAGTTGAAAAGGCAGCTGGGACGTCAGCCGCTTTGCTGTGTCACTACTTTTGGCTGCCAGATGAATGCCCGGGATTCCGAGAAGCTGTTGGGCATTCTCACGCGGATCGGTTATGCGGCGACAACGGAAGAAAAGGAAGCAGACTTTGTCATCTACAATACTTGTACGGTGCGTGACAATGCCAATCAGCGAGTTTATGGCAGACTGGGGTTTCTAAACAGCATGAAACGAAATAAGCCCCATCTTAAAGTTGCTCTCTGCGGCTGTATGATGCAGGAGCGATCGGTGATCGAGAAGATCACAAAGAGCTACCGCTTCGTGGATCTGATCTTCGGTACCCACAATATTTTTAAGTTCGCGCAGCTTCTGGTGACCATGTTCGAGAATCATGAAATGATCATCGATATATGGCAGGAGACCGATCAGATCGTGGAAGAGCTGCCAGTCAACCGCAAATACTCCTACAAATCCGGAATCAATATTATGTTCGGATGCAATAATTTCTGTAGTTACTGTATCGTGCCTTATGTGCGGGGACGGGAACGGAGCCGTGATCCGAAGGAAATCATACAGGAAATTGAGCATCTGGTGACGGATGGCGTAGTGGAAGTGATGTTGCTTGGGCAGAACGTTAATTCTTACGGTAAGAATCTGGAGGATCCCATTACCTTTGCAAAGCTTTTGCAAGAAGTCGAGCAGATAGAGGGCCTGCGGCGGATTCGCTTCATGACGTCTCACCCGAAAGATCTGTCCGACGAGTTGATCGATGTAATGAAGCAGTCGAAGAAGATCTGTCGTCATCTGCATCTGCCCGTGCAGGCCGGTTCCGACAGGATCTTACAGGCTATGAACAGACATTATACGAAAGCTCAGTATCTGGCCCTGGTGGATAAGATCCGGACTGCCATGCCGGATATCGCCTTAACTACGGATATCATTGTCGGATTTCCGGGAGAGACGATCAAAGATGTGGAAGAGACCATAGATGTAGTGCGAAAAGTGCAGTATGACAATGCCTTTACTTTTATCTATTCAAAGCGAACGGGCACCCCGGCGGCAGCCATGGAAGATCAGGTGCCGGAAGCGGTGGTCCATGAAGGATTTGACAAGCTTCTCAAAGTGGTACAGGAAACGGCGAAAGAGCGGGCAGCTCTTTTGCAGGGCAAAGTAATGGAAGCGCTGGTGGAGGAAGTAAACGAACAGGACGCCTCCCTGATGACAGGCCGCCTGTCCAACAATATGCTGGTACATTTCCCGGCATCCGAAAGCCTGATCGGACAGCTGGTACAGGTTTCCCTGGATGAATGCCACGGATTCTACTATACGGGACATATCGTTAAGTAACGAGTCCCCTTTGTATTACAGCAAGTCTGCCTGATATATACTATAGGACAAAATAGTCCCGATGCCTTCGGTATCGATCACTGCTTGCTGAAAACAGATCATCTGAGTGCTATCAAATTATTTTTATAGAAAGACGGTTATAAACATATGGCAGAACTAACACCAATGATGCAGCAATATCTGGAAACGAAGAAGGATTATCAGGATTGTATCCTGCTCTATCGCCTGGGCGATTTCTATGAGATGTTCTATGAGGATGCGTTGACCGCATCAAAAGAGTTGGAGATCACGCTGACCGGTAAGAATTGCGGCCAGGAGGAACGGGCACCTATGTGCGGTGTACCTTATCACGCAGTGGAAAGCTATTTGAATAAACTGGTGTCCAAGGGCTATAAGGTGGCCATCTGCGAACAGGTGGAGGATCCGAAACAAGCCAAGGGCATCGTTAAGCGAGAAGTGATCCGTATCGTCACGCCAGGCACCAATCTAAACTTGCAGGCGTTGGACGAGAGCAAGAATAATTATATTTTTTGTATTGTATATTCCCTGGGCAAGACAGGGATTTCCATGGCTGACGTCACGACCGGAGACTATTATCTGACGGAGGTGGACGATATCCGCAAACTGCAGGACGAGATTCAGAAATACAGCCCTTCAGAGATCATCTGCAACGAACAATTCCTGGTCAGCGGTTACGATATCGAAGATCTGAAAAACCGCTTGGGAATCACAGTTTATTCGCTTGCCTCGCACTATTTTGACGAAGAAAGCTGCCGTAAGAACCTGATGAAGCATTTCAAGGTCAATTCGCTGTCCGGGCTGGGCATAGAAGATTTTCCCTCCGGCATGATCGCCGCAGGGGCGCTGCTTGCCTATCTGTATGAGACGCAGAAAACTTCATTGGCGCATTTTACCCATCTGTATCCTTATCTGATCAGTAAGTATATGCTGCTTGACAGTGCTACCAGGCGGAATCTGGAGTTGACGGAGACGCTTCGTGAGAAGCAGAAGAAAGGTTCTCTGCTGGGTGTGCTGGACCGCACGAAGACCGCCATGGGCGGGCGCCTGTTGCGTAAATATATCGAACAGCCGCTGATCGTCAAAGAACAGATGAATCTGCGTCTGGATGCGGTGGAGATGCTCTGTAAACGGAGTGTTGACCGGGACGAGCTGCGCGAGTATCTGAATGCGATCTATGATCTGGAACGTCTGATGGGTAAGATCAGTTACAAAACGGCCAATCCCAGGGATCTGATCGCCTTCCGAAATTCTCTTGCTATGCTGCCTTCCATCAAAACATTGTTGAGCGAACTGGACACCGGGCTGTTGGCGAAGATACGAAACAATACGGATACACTGGAAGATATCTACAATTTGATCGACGATGCGATCCTGGAGGAACCGCCCATATCTATCCGGGACGGTGGTATGATCAAAGAAGGATTCAGTGAGAGCATTGATGCCTTAAGAAACGCCAAGCGGGACGGCAAGAACTGGCTTGCTGCGCTGGAGGAGGAGGACAGAGAACGGACCGGAATCAAGAATCTGCGCATCAAGTACAACAAAGTGTTCGGCTATTATTTCGAGGTCACCAATTCCTACAAGGATCTGGTGCCGGAAGATTATGTGCGCAAACAGACACTGGCCAATGCGGAGCGCTACACTACGCCCCGCCTGAAGGAGCTGGAAGATACGATTCTGAATGCAGAGGACAAGCTGTCTTCGCTGGAATACGATCTTTTCTGCCAGATCAGAGATGCCATCGCTGCGGAAGTGGAACGTATCCAGCGAACTGCCAGGGCCATTGCCAAGTTGGATGTCCTGGCTGCTTTATCTTATGTGGCGGAGCGGAATCAATATGTGCGCCCATCTCTCAACGAAAAAGGCGTCATCGATATCAAGGACGGCAGGCACCCGGTAGTGGAGCTGATGACAGGCAACGATATGTTTATCGCAAACGATACCTTTCTGGATAATCAGAAACACTGCATTGCGGTGATCACCGGTCCTAATATGGCCGGTAAATCCACATATATGCGGCAGACGGCGCTAATCGTGCTAATGGCCCAGATCGGCTCCTTTGTACCGGCCAAAAAAGCGAATATCGGCATCGTGGACCGTATTTTTACGAGAGTGGGGGCATCTGATGATCTGTCCAGCGGCCAGTCCACCTTTATGGTGGAGATGAACGAGGTGGCCAATATCCTACGCAATGCCACCGCAAACAGCCTGCTGGTGCTGGATGAGATCGGGCGTGGCACCTCTACCTTCGATGGTTTAAGCATTGCCTGGGCGGTGATCGAACATATCAGCAACCGCAAGATCTTGGGCGCCAAGACGCTGTTTGCCACCCATTACCATGAACTGACTGAACTGGAAGGCAAGATGGATAATGTAAATAATTATTGTATTGCCGTGAAGGAAAAAGGCGATGACATTGTTTTCCTGCGCAAGATCATCAATGGCGGCGCGGATAAAAGTTATGGTATTCAGGTGGCGAAGCTGGCAGGCGTGCCGGATATGGTCATCGACCGCGCCAAGGAGATCGTGCAGCAGTTAAGCGATAACGACATCACGGAAAAGGTACAGAAGATTGAGATCAATATCAAGAATGAAAAGCGTAAACCGGTAAAATACGACGAAGTGGATCTGGAGCAGATGTCACTTTTCGACACCGTTCGCGACGAGGATGTTATCAAAGAGCTGCAGGAGATCGATGTAGGGAATCTGACGCCCATCGATGCGTTGAATGTGCTGCACCGGCTGCAGACGAAACTGAAAAACAGATGGTAGCATCTTGAAGACTGCATATGAAGGAATCGGGGAAATATATGACTGCGATAAATATCCTGGATCATCAGACGATAGACAAGATTGCGGCCGGCGAGGTAGTAGAACGGCCGGCCAGTGTAGTAAAGGAATTGGTGGAGAATGCCATCGATGCCGGCGCGAATGCCATTACGGTGGAGATCAAAGAAGGCGGTATTTCACTGATCCGTGTTACGGACAACGGCGGCGGA
This sequence comes from uncultured Lachnospiraceae bacterium, assembly GCA_947175055.1. GTDB lineage: Bacteria > Bacillota > Clostridia > Lachnospirales > Lachnospiraceae > UBA3282. The sequence goes on from CAMWLJ010000020.1 coordinate 9,563, forward strand.
ATCGAGAAATCTCAAGTGCGAAATGCCTTCCTGCGCCACGCAACCAGTAAGATTAAATCAGTAGAAGACCTGACTGACTTGGTCAGTCTTGGTTTTCGCGGTGAAGCTCTTGCCAGTATCGCCGCAGTCTCCATGGTGGAATTGATCACCAAAGTACCGGCAGACCTGATAGGGATCCGTTATGTGATCGAAGGCGGGATGGAGAAAGCGCAGGAGGAGATCGGTGCTCCGGAAGGCACTACGATCCTGGTACGGAATCTTTTTTTCAATACCCCGCCCCGAAAGAAATTCTTAAAACAGCCGCAGACGGAAGGCGCTTACGTGACGGATCTGATGGAACACCTTGCGTTGTCCAATCCACAGATTTCCTTTAAATTCATTCTCAACGGTCAGACCAGATTCTATACTACGGGCAACAACGAACTGCGGGAGATCATCTATCGTATCTATGGCAAGGACATAGCGGCTGAGCTGATTCCTTTTCTCTGGCGGGGTGAGGGAATGGCGGTCAGCGGCTTCCTGGGAAAGCCGGTCATCAACCGCGCCACGCGCGGCTATGAGCTCTTCTATATCAACGGCAGATATATCAAGAGTACGCTGATCAGTAAGGCCATCGAGGAGGGCTACCGGGAATATCTGATGCAGCACAAATTCCCGTTTTGCGTATTGCATTTTCAGATCGATACAAAGCGGATTGACGTCAATGTGCATCCCACGAAGATGGAAGTGCGGATCGCGGACGGGCCGTCCTTCTATGAAGTGGTAAGGCAGGCTATACACGATGCTCTACACCGGCAGGAGATGATCCCGGAAGTCAGTCTGACAGACAAGAAGGAACAGACGAAAGCATTGGCGGCCCCATCCATTCCCGAGCCTTTCGAGAAGAAACGAATCGCCGGGATGCCCCGGAATACCACATCCGATGCCATCAACCGCATCTATCAGGAAAATCGTGGTGACAGCCTGAATGCATCGTCCTCCCTTTCGCAGCCAAATACGAGTACACCTGTATTTTCAGATCATACAGGCGTATACGAAGATATGATCATAGGACAGGAAGGATCCTCACAGAATGCTGTACATTCTCCCAGTGAATATCACACTGGTGACACTTTCGTAAAACAGCAGACAGAAGCGAAGGATGCCTCTATGTCTGAAACGCATAAGGCAGTTTTCATAGAACCTGCGGCGTCTGCAGGCACTGAACGATCGTCGCAGTCTGTACAGATGGAAATGTTCACAGATAAGATATTGTCTGAGTCGGCCAGACAACGGTTTGAACTGATAGGCCAGATCTTTGATACCTATTGGCTGATCTCTTATGAAGATAAACTCCTGATCATCGATCAGCACGCCGCCCATGAAAAGATCAAATATGAGCGGTTGCTGAAACAGTTTCGGAAACATGCGATCGTCTCCCAGACAATGAACCCACCTATAGTGGTGACAATGACCGGTAAAGAACGGGAAGGTTATCTTAAACATGCCGGAGATTTTGAGGCCCTTGGTTTCCTGGTCGAGGAGTTTGGAGGCAGCGAGTACGCCCTCCGAGGGGTGCCCATGGATCTGTACGGCTACGACGCAAAGACCTTTTTCCTGGAAATACTGGACGAACTGGCAGAGGAATCCGTGGCCGGTACACCGGAGAGTATCCGGATCCGTATCGCTGCCATGGCCTGTAAAGCGGCAGTCAAGGGCAATATGCGGCTGAACAGGCGGGAAGCAGAGCAGCTGATCGACGAACTGCTGACACTGGACAATCCCTATCACTGTCCCCATGGCAGGCCGACCATCATCTCCATGAGCAAATATGAATTAGAAAAAAAATTCAAGAGGATAGTAAGTTGACATTGATCAAATCAGCAAAAAAGCCCAGCCTCGTGATCCTGACCGGACCGACGGCTGTCGGAAAATCAGAACTTTCCATAGAACTTGCCAGGCAGATCGACGGCGAGATCATTTCCGCCGATTCCATGCAGGTCTACCGTCAGATGGATATCGGTTCGGCCAAGATCAGACCGGAGCAGATGGGCAGCATTCCACATCATCTGATCGATGTGCTGAATCCTACCGAGGAATTCAACGTAGTCGCTTTCCAGCAGTTGGCGAAAGAAGCCATATCAGGAATCTACGAACGTGGTCATATTCCTATAGTGGTAGGCGGTACGGGCTTCTACATTCAGGCGCTTCTTTACGATATCGACTTTACGCAGAACGATGAAGATACCGCGCTGCGGTCCCGTCTGGAAGAACTGGCTGCCACCCAGGGCAGCGAAGCGCTCTATGAGCAGCTTCGGCAGATCGATCCGGAATCCTGTGAGATCATTCATGCCAACAATGTCAAACGTGTCATTCGGGCCATTGAATTCTACGAAAAGACCGGAACAAAGATTTCGGAACACAATAAGCAGCAGCGGGAACGCACTTCCCCTTACAATTTTGCCTATTTTGTGTTAACCGACGACAGGAATCGGCTGTACGGCAGAATTGAAGAGCGTGTAGACCGGATGCTGGAGGAGGGGCTTGTGGATGAGGTGTCCGCCCTGGCTGCCGCCGGATGCACGAGAGACATGGTATCCATGCAGGGACTTGGCTATAAGGAGATCCTGGATCATCTCGACAACAAGTGCTCTTTGGAGGAGGCTGTGTATACGTTGAAACGGGACACCAGACATTTCGCTAAGAGACAGCTCACCTGGTTTCGCCGGGAACGGGATGTGCTATGGATCAACAAACCGGATTATGCGTATGACGATACCCGCATTCTGCAGCATATCATTTCAGTGCTGAGAGAGAGGCGTATTATGTAAACTATATAAACGTATCGGCAAAGAACAGTACTACACAGCACTTGACAGAACGAAATGAGATCAACACTAATTAGAGAAAGGCAGTCTTTTTCATGAAAAATACGAATTCCATCAATATTACAGATCTGACCAGACAATACGCACGCTTCGGTATTTCGGAACCGGTAGTCCGGTTCGGAGAAGAGATTCTTGCTTCCCTGCAGGAGCGCTTCCGGCAAATTGACGAGACGGCAGAATATAATCAATTGAAAGTGACTCTGGCCATGCAGGAATGCCGGGTCAGCGAGGCGTGTCTCCTTGGCACTACTGGTTACGGCTACAATGACCTGGGCCGGGATACGCTGGAGCAGGTATATGCATCCCTTTTCCACACGGAGGATGCGCTGGTGCGCCCGCAGATCACCTGCGGCACCCATGCGCTGGCGCTGGCCCTGATGAGCAATCTGCGGCCCGGCGACGAACTGCTTTCTCCGGTAGGTAAACCATACGATACGCTGGAAGAAGTGATCGGCATCCGCCCCTCTAAAGGTTCCCTGAAAGAATACGGCATTTCCTACAGACAAGTGGATCTTTTACCTGATGGTTCCTTCGACTATGAGGGCATCCGTGCCGCTCTCAGTGAGCGGACGAAACTCGTCACGATCCAGCGCTCCAAGGGCTACCAGACAAGGCCCACACTCTCAGTGGCCAAAATCGGCGAATTGATCCGTTTTATCAAAGAGATTCGCCCGGATGTCCTCTGCATGGTGGATAACTGTTACGGAGAGTTCGTGGAGACGATCGAACCCACCGATGTGGGGGCGGACATGGTGGTGGGCTCCCTGATCAAGAACCCTGGTGGTGGTCTTGCTCCCATCGGCGGCTATATCGCAGGACGGAAGGAGTGTGTGGAGAACGCGGCCTACCGACTGACCTCTCCGGGGCTGGGCAAAGAAGTGGGTGCTTCCCTCGGGGTTTTGTCATCCTTCTACCAAGGTTTATTCCTGGCCCCCATCGTAACGGCAAGCGCTTTAAAAGGGGCTGTTTTTGCCGCCAATATCTATGAAAGGATCGGTTTCCCAGTGGTGCCGAACGGAAAGGAGAGCAGACACGACATCATCCAAGCCGTTACCTTCGGTTCCCCTGAGGGCGTGATCGCTTTCTGCCAGGGAATCCAGGCAGCGGCTTCGGTGGACAGCTTTGTGACCCCAGAACCCTGGGATATGCCTGGCTACGATTCCAAGGTGATCATGGCCGCAGGAGCCTTCGTATCCGGTTCTTCCATAGAACTTAGCGCGGATGGTCCTATCAAACCACCCTACGCGGTCTACTTCCAGGGCGGCCTGACCTTTCCCCATGCTAAGCTTGGCATCCTGAAAACCCTGCAGAACTTGATGGATCAGGGAGTAGTGACGACGGATTTTCATAAAACCGAGCATGGAAATAACTAAGGCGAACCTAACTTTTAATATATTTTTTACCAATTTTTGTATACATAAAAAATCTGTTGTGATAAAATGAGCGTTGAGAAAGGAGAACCTGAATCATATGCGTAAGAATAATTGGGCTTGTTTTCTGCTTGTTTTGGCAGGAATCGTCATCGGTGGCTTTATCGGGAACCTTTTTCCAAGTACATGGCTGAATTATGGACAATCATTCGGTCTGTCTTCCCCGTTGATCTTGGATCTCGGTATCCTGAGTGTTACCTTCGGTCTGTCGATCAAGATCACGATCGCAAGCATACTTGGCATTGCCGCGGCAATCATGATCTATCGTTTTATATAGCCCTGTGATCGTCAATGTTGTACAGGCCGCGTCGTCAAAGAACGCCGCACACGGCATATGGAACAGGTTTATGGCTTTACAGGACCTTCCCGTCATTTTAAGGAGAGAAGCTGTCGGGAAAGAGGCTGCATGAAATCAAGAAAGTTTGAGAACAATGAATATTACAGAATGCAAAATCTTCCATATGAGAAATTTCTTACCTATGGAAGTAAGGCGCTGACTGACTCGGAGCTTTTGGCAATTCTACTGCGAACGGGCACGCGTGGTATGAATGCCTGTATGCTTGGTGAGGAAGTACTGACAAAGGCCGCCTATTACGGGAACGGATTATCCGGGTTATACCATATCCCACTGGGTTGTCTGAAGCAGATCGACGGTATCGGTGAAGTGAAGGCGATCCAGCTTAAGACCATAGCAGAGTTGAGTACGCGTATGGCACAATCGAAGGCAAAGGACAGGCTTTCCTTCCAGGATCCTGGGTCGGTGGCCGATTACTACATGGAGCAGTTTCGCCATGAAAATGTAGAGTATATCATGCTTCTTCTGGTGGACAGCGGAATGCATCTGATCGAGGAACACATCCTTTCCAAAGGGACGGTCAATGCTTCTCTGATATCGCCCAGGGAAGTTTTCATCTATGCATTACAGGTTCAAGCTGCAGGAATCATGCTGCTGCACAATCATCCGGGCGGCAATCCGATTCCCAGCGATAATGATCTCAAAGTAACTGAGCGTATCAGGAAAGTTGGAAATCTGACGGATATTCCACTTCTGGATCATATTATCATCGGGGATCATAAATATTTTAGTTTCAAAGAGAGTAAATTAATGGCAGAAATGCCGTATTCCGGAATACAAAGTAACTAGAAAGAGAGGAATGGCTGTAGTGGCTAACAATGCTTTTGGAATCGATCTGGGAACCAGTAACATCAAAATATACAATCGGGCGGACGATGAGGTTTTCGTAGAGAAGAACATGATCGCCATCGAGAATAAGAAGAACCTTTTTGCTTACGGGGATTCTGCCTTTGAGATGTACGAGAAAGCACCCGGCAATATCCATATTTCTTATCCGTTGAGCAATGGCGTCATAGCGGATATCCAGAATATGGAACTGTTGGTGAAATATTTTCTGAATGATCTGATGAAGAACAATATCAAACCTGCCGATTACTATATCGCGGTCCCCTGGGATGTGACGGAGGTAGAGAAACGTGCCTTCAAAGATCTGATCAAGGAATCCAATGTCAAGGCCAGGAAGGTCATGGTAGTAGATAAGGCCGTAGCTGACGGTCTGGGGCTTGGTATCGATGTCAAGAATTCTCAGGGTGTTCTGGTCGTCAATGTAGGGTTTGACACGACAGAGATCTCGATTCTGTCACTCGGTGGTATCGTACTAAGCAAACTGATCAAGGTGGGCGGCCGCAAATTCGACGATGCCATTAAAGCAGCCGTACGCAGAGAGTATAGTCTTATCATCGGCGGTAAGACGGCGGAAGTGGTGAAGATCTCACTTCTTGAACTGGAAGAATCCCAGACAGGCGCTGTAGTCTACGGACGGGATATCGTTACGGGCCTGCCGGTGGAGCGAGAGATACCGACCCAATTAGTCGATGAATGTCTCATCGAGCATTTTAATACGATCATAGACAACGTGAAAGTGATCCTGGAGCGTACTCCTCCGGAACTTGCAGCAGACATCTATCGGCATGGGATCTACCTGACAGGCGGTGCTTCTCAGGTGAGCAAACTTGCGCAGCTTATGAGTAAAGGTACCGGACTGAAGGTTAATGTCACAGACAATCCCGTGACCAGTGTTGCGCTTGGACTGGCTAAGATTATCAATGAAGATAATTATAAAACGGTAGCATATGCAATAGAAGGAATGAGTAAATGAGTCCGATCGTAAGAAGAAAAGGAGAGAAATTTACTTTGCCAAGTAAATATCTCCTTTTTATTTTAACAATCCTTTGCACCGGTTTGGTGCTTCTTACTTTTAATACAACTGTATTCAGCGGTCCGTTAAGTTCGGCCGCCGGTTATACGATCGTCCCCTTTGCAGAAGGGATCAGCGCCGTAGGGAGCTGGCTTGCCAATCGTTCCGAGGAGTTGGCACAGATTAGGGATCTGATCGCGGAGAATGAGAATCTGAAACAGCAGGTTGATGAACTGACCATCGAGAATACAAGACTACAGCAGGATAGATATGAACTGACAAATCTGCGAGAATTATATGGTCTGGATGCCCAGTATGACGAATATGAGAAGACAGGAGCGCGCATTATTGCCAGAGATTCCGGAAATTGGTTCTATTCTTTCGTGATCAATAAGGGGGAACAGGATGGTATCGCCGTAGATATGAATGTGATGGCCGGCAGCGGTCTGGTTGGCCGCATAGTGGATGTCGGTCCGAATTGGGCGAAAGTGAAGGCGATCATCGCGGACGATTCCAATGTCAGTGCTATGGTCTTATCCAGTTCCGATAACATGATCGTATCCGGCAATCTGAAGCTTTACGCTACAGGCGTGATAGAATTTGAACAGTTGATCGACAGCGCCAATGCAGTGGTGGAAGGAGATAAGATCGTCACTTCCAATATCAGCGACAAGTATCTACCCGGTATTTTGATCGGTTATATCAGCAAGATCGACCAGGATTCCAATAATCTGACTAAGTCCGGCAACATAACGCCGGCGGTGGACTTTGAGCATTTGGAAGAAGTGCTCATCATCAAACAGCTAAAGCAGACGATCGAGGAATAACAACATTGTTACAGGTGGGACATGAATATTAAGTTGAAACTGAAACGTGGATTGATCACGGCCCTTTTAATCTTCATATGTTTCTTGTTACAGTGCACCGTTTTCCGCAGTCTTTCTTTCGGCGGGATCGTTCCCAATCTTCTGATCGTACTTACCGCTTCCTTCGGATTCATGCGTGGAGAGAAGACCGGCCTTTTGATCGGTTTTTTCTGCGGTCTCTTGGTAGATATTTTCTTTGGAAATACGATCGGATTCTATGCACTGTTATATATGTATATCGGTTACATGAACGGTAAATTCTGTACTATTTTTTATCCGCAGGATATCAAACTGCCTATCGTTCTTATTCTCGGAAGTGATCTTTTCTATGGATTTACCTGTTACGTGATCATGTTTTTATTGCGGACCCGATTTGATATCGGATACTATTTCATGAATATCATATTACCGGAGATCGTTTATACGATCGTAGTTACTATTTTTCTATATCCGCTCATTCTCTGGATCAATACCAGTTTAGAGCGCAGTGAACTAAGGAGTGGAAAGAAGTTTGTTTGATCATATACTGGAACGTTTTAAAGAGAATTTTTTGAATATGGTCACTTCCAGACTGCTCATACTCGTATTTGTTTTATTCGGTATGGGTGGCTACCTGATCTATACGATCTTTCAGCTGCAGATCGTCAAGGGAGAGGAGTATTTCAATAATTTTCAATTGAGGATCACAAGGGAGCGTACGATTCCGGCCACCAGAGGCAATATTCTGGATTGCAACGGGAATTTGCTGGCCTACAATGAACTGGCTTATTCGGTCACGATCGAGGATGTATACGAGTCAGGCCGGAGGAAAAATGCCCGGTTAAATGATACGATCCATCATCTTATCACCCTGATCGAACGCTGTGGCGATAAGATCATCAATGATTTTCATATCGTGCTTGATAGCAACGGCAACTATCAATACAGTGTGGAAGGAACACAGCTTCTGCGTTTTCTGGCAGATGTTTACGGACATGCCACGATCGACGATGATGACTTTAAAGAAAAAGAGAAGACAGCTACACCTGATGAAGTGATAGCATATCTGTGCAGCAGCGCCAGGTACGGAATCGGTAATTACACCGACCCGGATGATTCTTCTACTTTTGAAGCGGGGCTTGGCTATACGAAGGAAGAAATCCTTAAGATCATCACCATCCGTTTTGCCATGAGCGCCAACAGCTACCAGCGGTATATCGCCACCACGGTGGCCAACAATGTGTCTGAAGAGACAGTGGCTGTGGTGATGGAGAATGCGGATGTCCTGGACGGTGTTTCCATCGCTGAGGGCACCGTCCGTAAATATAATGACAGTGTCTATTTTGCGCAGATCATCGGTTATACCGGCAAGATCAATCCGGAAGAACTACAGTTGCTGCAGGAACAGGATGATTCGTACGATCTGAACGATACGGTAGGAAAATCCGGCATAGAAGCGTCCATGGAGATGGAGCTGCAGGGGAATAAAGGTTCCGAAACAGTCTTTGTTGACAATCTGGGGAAGGTGATCGAGACAAGCGACTTCATAGAGCCGTCTGCCGGAAACGATGTCTGGCTGACCATGGATACCGACCTGCAGAAAGCCTGCTATCATATATTGGAATCAAAGCTGGCAAGCATATTACTTAAGAGTCTGGAAAACATTAAGGAGTATCATGTGCCGGAAGGCGGCAGTGGTGGGAACATCATACTTCCGATCTATGATGTTTATTTTGCATGCATCAATAATAATATAATCGATACCTCTCATTTTGTGGAAGATGACGCAAAAGAGACAGAGCAGCTTGTCCATCAGGCATTTACGGACAAAAAGGCGCTGGTTCATGCAACACTCCGAGAGGAGCTTGCTGAGACATGTACGCCATATAATATGCTGGATAAAGAATACCAGAATTACGAAAGTTATATTGCCTCAATGCTTTATGACGATGACATTGTCATGCGATCGGCAGTCAACAAAGAGGACGAGACATATATTGCATGGACTACTGACGAAGTCATCAGCTTGAATGAATATCTGAATTACGCGATTGCTCAGAACTGGGTCAATGTGCCCAAATTAGACATTGATTCCCGCTATTCTGATTCTGTAGAGATCTATCAGAAATTGATCGACTATATTTTCACCAGGCTCGATGCGGATCTTAAATTTGACAAGAGAATATACCGTTATATGATCAACAACGACGAACTGACCGGCAGACAGATCTGTCAGCTTCTGTTGGAGCAGAATCTGGTAGAAATCCCTGACGATGAATTGCGGCAATTTGAATCGGGTTCAGAGACGGCGTATGTTTTTATGCGAAACCGTATCGAAAATCTGGACATTACGCCCGCGCAGCTGGCCCTCGACCCCCATTCAGGATCCATCGTTGTCACCGATGTCAATACCGGTAAGGTGTTGGCTCTGGTATCTTACCCCAGTTACGACAACAATAAGATGGCCAATGGTGTAGATGCGGCATATTTCGCCTCTTTACAGGATGATCTGTCTTCTCCGCTCATCAACTATGCAACACAGCAGAGAACAGCACCGGGATCAACTTTCAAGATCGTAGCTGCCACAGCCGGACTGACGGAAGGCGTGATCTCTTTAACAGACACGATCTCCTGCACAGGTATTTTCGAGAAGATATCGCCACCGCCCAAATGCTGGCGGCTTTACGGACATGGATCATTGAATGTGACAGGTGGCATTCAGCATTCCTGCAATGGTTTTTTCTATGAAGTCGGCTACCGGCTTGGAATCGTAGGGGATACGTACAACAATGATGTAGCTCTCAATAAGCTGGCCAAAGCGGCCGATCTGTTTGGACTGTCAGAACCTTCCGGAGTGGAGATCGAAGAGTATACGCCGGAGATATCCAATAAGGATGCTGTTCGTTCCGCCATCGGACATGGTACGAATAACTATACTACTGCCGGCCTTGCGCGATATGTTACAACTGTTGCCAACAGCGGAACATGTTATAATTTAACATTGATAGATAAAATAGAAAACCAGAACACGGGGCTTGTCCGCGAGCACGAGGCTCAGGTACGCAGTCATATTGATATGGATCAGGCGTACTGGGATGCCATTCATACCGGTATGCGCAGGGTAGTGGAGGCCAAGAGTTACTATGCGGATCTTGATGTCAATGTAGCCGGTAAGACCGGTACTGCCCAAGAGGATAGAAGCCGCCCGAATCATGCACTTTTTATCAGTTATGCACCCTATGAAGATCCGGAAATATCCGTGACCGTCCGCGTAGCCAACGGTTACACTTCAAGTTACAGTGCCCAGATCGCGAAGGATGTTTACGCATATTACTATGGATTAAAAGAGGAAAACGAAATCATTACAGGAACTGCCGGTAATTTGGTAGGCGGTGTGGTCAATGAGGATTAAGACAGCGGATCATGGATGCAGGGAGGAGAATTCGATGAAAAATCCGGTTATTATCAAAAGCTTTCCAAATGGTATTTCTATCTGGCTTGATGACGAAATGCCATTTTCTCAGCTTATTCAGGAGGTTGCGTTTAAATTTAAAGAGTCTGCGCATTTCTTTAAGGATGCAAGTATGGTACTTTCCTTTGAGGGGCGGGAATTATCCGATTTTGAGGAGCGGCAGATCGTCAATACGATAGCAGCCAACTCGTCACTGAATATTGTTTGTATCATCGGTAAAAATGAAGAGACCAACAAGAATTATATCAAAGCATTGCAGAAATTATCCCTGCATCAGCAGGCTATGGAAAATGCAGGACAGTTTTATAAAGGTACGTTGAAAGATGGACAGACTCTGGAAACAGAAAACAGCGTCATTGTTTTGGGCGATGTTTATCCTGGTGCCTGTGTTGTATCCAATAAAGATATCGTCATACTGGGAGGCCTTTATGGACAAGCCTATGCCGGAGGCTGCGGAGAAGAAGGACACTTTGTCGTAGCGCTTGAAATGTCACCGGAGAAATTAAAGATCGGTGATTTCAAATATAAAACATCAGAGAAGCAGAGCAAATGGTCGATCAGACCTAAGGTTCAGCCCAAGATTGCTTATGTAGAAGACGGAAGAGTGCTAATGGAGCCGATCACCAAAGAATTACTGAACAATCTGCCCGTGTAGATATTGTAACCGTATAATGAATTGTGGTAGATGCAAGAATACAGCGTCAGCAAATTCTTGCAGAGCAAGTCATATGGCTTGCTCTTGTTTAGGGGACGATAATACATCATATTAGGAGGTCAGCAGAAAGATATGAGTGAAGTAATTGTCGTCACATCAGGGAAAGGCGGAGTAGGCAAGACCACTACTTCCGCAAACGTTGGTACAGGTCTCGCAGCTATGGGCAAGAAAGTGATCCTGATCGATACCGATATCGGTCTGCGTAATCTGGATGTCGTAATGGGATTGGAGAACCGGATCGTATATAATCTGGTAGACGTGGTAGAAGGAAACTGCCGTATCAAGCAGGCAATCATCCGGGACAAGAGATATCCTACTTTATTTCTGTTGCCATCCGCACAGACCAGAGATAAGAGTGCCGTCAATCCGGCGCAGATGGTCCGAATGGTGAGCCATCTGAAAGATCAGTTTGATTATATTATCCTGGATTGCCCGGCAGGCATTGAACAGGGATTTCAGAATGCCATAGCAGGCGCAGACAGGGCCCTTGTCATTACTACTCCGGAAGTATCCGCCATCAGGGATGCGGATCGCATTATTGGCCTTCTGGAGGCCAACGAGATACATAAGATAGATTTGATCATTAACCGGATCCGCTACGATATGATCAAAAGAGGAGACATGATGTCTTCCGAGGACGTAGTGGAGATTCTATCCCTGCCTCTGTTAGGTATGGTTCCCGACGATGAGAATGTTGTGATAGCTACCAATCAAGGGGAACCTCTGGTCGGCAGTAATACACTGGCGGGCAAAGCCTATCAGAATATCTGTTACAGGATTCTCGGAAGAGAAGTACCCTTTCTCGATCTTGAAAAAGGGGTTTCATTCTGGGCCAGAGTATCAGGTATCTTTCATAAGGGTTAGGGGGGATTATGTTGTTTAAAAACATTCTAAAACGGAAAAGTTCCAGAGAAATTGCCAAAGATAGATTAAAGATCCTGTTGATATCCGACCGGGTCAATTGTTCTCCTGAGATGATGGAGATGATCAAGAATGACATCGCTCAGGTGATCTCGAAATATATGAAGATCGACACGAAGAGTATGGAGATACAGATCACGAAGACCGGGAACAAGGGCCGCGGTCTTAAAAACCCGACGCTGTATGCGAATATACCGATCCTGGATCTTAAGAATGAGTAAGAGACGGCTGGCTGACGGAAAACCATAAAGAAAGGAGATGACTGGTATATGCTGCGACAATATCATATAAGGGATTTTGATTTTAAACTGGTTCTTTTAGTCTCGGCACTTACCGTGATCGGAATCCTTGCGATCGGAAGTGCTGCTACGGAATCCCTGCAGACAAAACAGATCGCCGGATTTGTATTGGGACTTTTTCTGATGCTTGTCATCTCCCTGTTCGACTATTCGGTGCTCCTTAAGCTATACTGGCTGATCTATCTTTTAAATATAGCACTTCTGGCGCTGGTCAAATTGATCGGTGTGGAAGTCAATGGTGCCAAAAGATGGGTCGTTATCATGGGAATCCAGTTTCAGCCATCAGAAACTGCCAAGATCATGTTATTATTGTTCTTTGCACAATTTATCTTGAAGCATAAAGACGAAATGCACTCCATCAAGACGATCGGTATGTGTGTATTGCTTTTTATGCCGCCGATCATCCTGATCTACAAGCAGCCGGACATGTCAACCAGTATCATGGTCGGCCTGTTATTCTGTGTGATCTTGCTGATCGGTGGTATCAGTTGGAAATATGTCATAGGCGCGATCGCAGTGGCTGTGCCGGCTTTTGTGATCCTGCTGATGCTCGTTTTACAGCCTGACCAGCAGATCATCAACGATTTTCAGCAGCAGCGTATTCTGGCTTGGATCTATCCGGAAGAGTATGCCAAGACGACCGCTTACCAACAGACCAATTCTATTATTGCAATCGGTTCTGGTATGTTGTATGGTAAAGGATATAAAACAAATGAGATCAGTTCTGTCAAAAACGGAAATTTTATCTCGGAGCCTGAAACAGACTTTATTTACGCGGTCATTGGGGAAGAATTTGGATTTGTAGGTGGCTGTACTGTAATTGTGTTATTGATTTTAATCTCATTTGAATGTATTATGGTAGCTAGGAGAGCAAAAGACCTTGCCGGAACGATCATTGCTGCAGGGGTAGCGGCATTGGTCGGTTTTCAAGGAATCATCAATATTTCAGTAGCTACCGGAGTGATTCCGAATACAGGAATTCCACTGCCTTTTGTGAGTTATGGATTAACTTCTCTGGTCAGCCTGTATATTGGAGTGGGGTTCGTACTGAATGTACGATTACAATGCAAAAAATGATATAAGTAAAGAGGGTGTTATTATGAACATTGCGTTAATTGCGCACGATGCAAAGAAAAAACTGATGCAGAACTTCTGCATCGCTTATCGGGGGATCTTAAGTAAAAACGATCTGTATGCGACCGGAACGACCGGAAGACTGATCGAGGAGGTAACGAATCTGTCTATTCACAAATATCTTGCCGGACATTTAGGCGGCGCACAGCAGATTGGTGCACAGATTGAGCACAATCAGATCGACCTTGTGATCTTTCTGCGGGATCCGCTCTATCCGAAATCACATGAACCAGATGTCAATAATGTGGTCGTACTATGTGATAAGCATAATATTCCGCTGGCAACAAATCTGGCCTCTGCGGAACTGATGATCAAATCGCTCGAAAGAGGAGACTTAGAGTGGCGTGAAATGTACAAATAAGAAATCAAAGACCTACGGCCATACTATAAGGCCCAGAATAAAAGTCAGCCTGTTCGCAGTGGCTGTCATGTCAGCTATACTGATCACAGGCTGCGGCGATACCTCCTATGATATGGCATACAAAATGAATAATGACGTCAGCAGCTATCAGCTCGCGGGGACATCGTCATCCCAGGAGATACTGACGCCTTTTGCAGCCGATCTGTGTGTCGTCGGGGAAAGTGATGTATCTGCCTCAGGCGTATCGCTTCCTGAGGCCGGCGCAGCGGCGTTATTTAACACGAAAAGTTTAGAGACGATCTACGCCAAGAATGCGAACGAACAGCTTAATCCTGCCAGTCTGACTAAGATCATGACGGCTCTTGTAGCCATCAAATACGGTTCACCGGATCAGATGCTGACAGCTTCCGAGAATGTCAGGATCACCGAACCGGGCGCTACGCTCTGCGGAATCAATCCGGGTGACCAGATGACAATGGAGCAGGCTTTACATGTACTGTTACTACAGTCTGCCAATGATGTGGCTATCATGATCGCTGAGGGCGTATCAGGCTCCGTAGACGCGTTTGTGGCTAAGATGAATGAGGAGGCGGCCAGTATAGGCGCTACGAACTGCAATTTCACCAATCCTAACGGTTTGACTGAAGAAGGGCACTATATGACTGCCTACGATCTGTATTTGATCTTTCAGGAAGCGCTGCAGTATGAACTGTTCAATCAGATCATTCAAATGGCAACCTATACCAGTTCCTATCATGACAGGAACGGTAATGAGAAGGCACTGGATCTCAAGAATTCCAACAGGTATCTGCGAGGTACCTGGGAGATGCCTGCCAATGTCACAGTCATAGGCGGTAAGACCGGAACTACGACTGCCGCCGGGAGCTGTCTTATCCTGTTAGCCAAAAGCAGCGACGGAACGCCCTATATATCCGTCATTATGAAAGATTCCTCCGGAGATCAATTGTATACGGATATGACCGATCTGCTAGGCATCATCAAATAATATTTTTAGTTGTTTTTTTGTTTCTTTTCACTTATAATATGTTTAGATGAAGTAATATCATACTTGCACCTCATGTTTTACAGACATGATTATACCAATATTTTACTTTAGGAGGGATTCATCATGATTCAGTTGATTGTGGGAAAAAAAGGAAAAGGAAAGACCAAACACTTATTGGATAAAGTAAATGCAGAAATAAAAGATGTAGAAGGAAATGTTGTTTATCTGGACAAAAGCAGAAAGCATATGTTTGAGTTGAACAACAAGATTCGTTTGATCGATGTACCTGATTATCTGGTATCAAACAGTGATGAATTCATTGGTTTTATTTGTGGTATTATTTCACAGGATCATGACCTGCAGTATATGTATCTTGACAGTTTTTTACAGATTGCCTGCCTGAAGGATGGAGATGTAAGCACTACCATCAGTAAGTTGGAGACGATCAGCACGAAGTTCCATGTTGATTTTGTATTGAGTATTTCCGTTGATGAAAGTGAGCTGCCGGATAACTTAAAACCCAGCGTTATCGTTTCACTGTAATCCCATACATAGCAGATAGTTGTGAAATTCCATAAAACCTCGGATACTCCGAGGTTTTTCATATGTACATGGGTATATACAGAGATACCTTTATAGTAAGGAGATTCTTATTTGGCTGATAACAGAAATAAGGTAACTAAATACAGACGTCCTTTAAACTTGAATATCGGCATGCTTATTTTCGCTGCTATGTTTATCTATATTGCTATCTTAGTGGTCACCTATCTGCGTACAGACCACATTGTCGGATACAACGTGCAGGAGGGATCTTTGACTTCTAACAGTATATATAAAGGAATCGCACTGCGCAGAGAAGAGATCGTACCATGTACCAATGCCGGTTATGTGAATTATTTTACGCGAGAGGGAGAGCGTGTCGCGGTCGGGAATCTGGTCTATACCATCGATGAGACCGGACGTCTCTCTGACTATATCAACACCAACGAGAGCGGTGAAAACTCCCTCTCGGACAGCGACCTTTCGGAGTTGAAATCAGAGATCACGGCCTTTACAAGCCGTTTCGACCGGAAACAGTTTATGGACGTCTATAATTTTAAATACAGCGTGGAAGGCACTGTACTGAAGCTTGCCAATTATAATATTCTCGAGAATGTCAATTCATTAAATGATAACTCCGGCACTGCACTGGTCAACTATTGTTATGCAGCCAAAAGCGGCATTGTCACCTATTCTGTTGACGGCTATGAGAATCTTAAACTGGAAGATATGACGGCCGAGCACTTCGATCAGAAAGAGTATGAGAAGAAGCATCTCGTAAACAATGAACTCCTTGCGAACGGCGACCCGGCATACAAGCTTTCTACTGATGAAGACTGGTCGATCGTCATTTTTGTTGAGGATGAAGCATTGGCAGAACAGCTGGTCGAGGAAGAGTATATAGAAGTCAAATTCCTAAAAAATCAATATACTTCCTGGGGTAAGGTAGAATCCTTCCAGAATGAAGCGGGAGATACTTTTGTGGAGCTTTCCTTTACGAATTCCATGGTCACCTTCTGTACCGACCGTTTTATTGACATAGAACTTCTGTTGGAAGACGAGAAGGGACTTAAGATTCCAAATTCCGCGATCGTTGAGAAGGAATTCTTCATTGTCCCTAAGGAATACGTGACCAAAGGTGGCAATAGCGGCAAAAGTGGCGTACTTCTCGAGGTCTATGACGAGGAGGGCAATGCTTCTACGGAATTCGTACCCACCACGATCTATGATGAGACGGAGACCGAATATTATCTGGACGACAGTGTACTGCACGCCGGCAGCTATATCATCAAGCCGGAATCGACGCAGAAACACGCAGTCAGTAAGACCGGCTCTCTGATCGGTGTATATAATATCAACAAGGGTTATGCCGACTTTAAACAGGTCAGTATTCTATATCAAAATGAAGAGTATTCGATCGTGAAGTCCAACACGGCATATGGCCTGAATGTCTATGATCATATTGTGTTGGATGCAACGTTGGTAAACGATAATGATTTCATCTACGAATAGGAGTGCTGTCATGATCCGGGAGAATATCGCTGCAATAGAAGAAAAGATCCAGTCAGCCTGTAACTTAAGCCGCCGTAAACGAGAAGATGTTAAATTGATCGCTGTCAGCAAGACCAAACCGATCGAAATGCTGCAGCAGGCATATGACTGCGGATGCCGGGACTTTGGAGAGAATAAAGTACAGGAATTAGTAGATAAATACGATAAAATGCCGAAGGATATCCGCTGGCATATGATCGGTCACCTCCAGCGCAATAAAGTCAAATATATAGTCGATAAGGTTTATCTGATCCATAGTGTAGATTCTCTGCGGCTTGCAGAAGAGATCAGTAAAGAAGCCGCCAAAAAGAACGTGACAGTATCTATTTTGATCGAGATCAATGTCGCTGAGGAAACCAGCAAATTTGGAACGACTGCGAAGGAAGCGGTTTCCCTGGTGGAAGAAATTGCCAAATTACCTAATATTACAGTCAAGGGGCTTATGACAATAGCTCCTTATGTTGAGAATCCGGAAGAGAATAGACTGTATTTTACCATGTTGCGGCAAATAGCTGTTGACATAATTCATAAAAACATTGATAATGTTTTTATGAAGGAACTTTCTATGGGTATGACCGGAGATTATGAGACCGCGATCACCGAAGGTGCAACATACATAAGAATCGGAACCGGTATTTTTGGAGATAGAATACATGCAGCAGTAAAGTGATCTGTACTACCGCGTAGAAGAATGTTTTCCACACAAATCAGCAAATCGAGAAAAAGACTGTGCATCAACATGTCTTATCTATACTATACAGAAATTATAGACATGAAGGGAATCGAAGCAACGGAGGTTTTTTATTATGAG
Source organism: uncultured Lachnospiraceae bacterium (assembly GCA_947175055.1). GTDB lineage: Bacteria > Bacillota > Clostridia > Lachnospirales > Lachnospiraceae > UBA3282. Next base: position 27,728 of record CAMWLJ010000020.1, read on the forward strand.
TGTAATGGATAAGTTTTTGAATGCCATGAAATTGAATGACGAAGAAGATGAATACTATGATGATTACTACGATGACGAGCCGGAACCGGTCAAGAAACCGGCACCAGTGAGAGATGACAGCAATGCAGACGAAGATAGGATCGTCAGGAAACCCTCTCCGAAAGTAACACCTATGCGACCGACGAAGAAAATGCTAGGGACCGGCATGGAAGTGTGTGTCATTAAACCTACTACGGTGGAGGATGCCCGGGAAATTACAGAGACACTTTTAGCCAACAGGACTGTCGTACTTAATCTGGAAGGACTGGATGTGGATATTGCCCAGAGGATCATTGATTTTACGTCCGGATCCTGTTTTGCAATATCCGGTAATCTACAGAAAATTTCACATTACATTTTTATCATTACACCGGCCAGTGTCGATATTTCCGGTGATTTCCAGGAAATCCTGTCCGGCTCGTTTGATGTGCCGATCAACAATGGAATCTAAGATACATAGAGCGAAGAGACTTCCTGGCATATAGTCAGGAAGTTTGTTTTTTATAGAAAGGAAATGAAGATTATGGCAAATCGGATGACGATCAACTACGATAAGAAACCTTGTTATGATATTGTTTTTACGAATAGTTTTGACTTGTTACCAGATGAGCTGCAGTCGCTTAACATTGCAAACAGAAGAGTAGCGATCATTGCTGATTCCTGTACGGAGAAGATGTTCGGTGACACGGTATACCGCCTTCTGGAAGGGCATTGTCAAAAACTGATCCTGCATTCTTTTCCGGCCGGAGAAGCCAGCAAAACATTAGATACGGTAAAGCAGATCTACAAAGTGTTGATCGAAGAAGCGTTTGACCGCAAGGACTTGTTGATCGCATTGGGCGGCGGTGTTGTCGGCGATCTTACAGGCTATACGGCGGCAACCTATCTTAGAGGAATCGACTTCGTACAGATCCCCACTACCTTGATCGCGCAATCAGACAGCAGCATCGGCGGCAAAACAGGCGTGGATCTTGACGGCTACAAGAATATGGTCGGTGCATTTTATATGCCTAAATTGGTCTATATGAACGTTTCAGTCCTGAAAGAGTTGGATGACAGACAGTTCTATGCGGGGTTTGCAGAGGTAATGAAGCACGGGCTGATAAAGGACGCTACTTTCTATGAATGGCTTTTGGAGAATATGTATGAGATACATGACCGGGAAGACACGATCCTGGAAGAGATGATTATGCGAAGCTGCACTGTTAAGAAACTTGTAGTAGAGAAGGATCCTAAGGAACAAGGTGATCGCGCGCTTCTCAATTTCGGTCATACGATCGGCCACGCAATTGAGAAAGCCATGCATTTTGAGATGCTGCACGGAGAATGTATCGCGCTTGGCATGGTGGCTGCCGCATATATCTCCTGGAAGCATAACTGGCTATCCATGGAGGAATACTATGAAGTAAGGGATATGTTTGTGCCCTTCAATCTGCCGATCAGTATTGATTCCATCGATCCTGATGAAATTGTTAAACTGACCAGATCCGACAAGAAGATGGAGTCGGGCCAGATCAAATTTGTCCTACTTAAGAAAGTCGGCAAAGCCGTTATCGACAGAACCGTGACAGAGGAAGATATTCTAAATGCGGTCAGAGAAATCTATTTTAGTGATGAGGATGCGAAAGAATGAGTGTTAGAAAGAAAATATGTCTGTCACTGGACATGATAGGGATCATCGTACTGGTCCTGTTCGACCAGTATACTAAAAACCTTGCCGTAGTTCATTTAAAAGATAAACCGGCATTTAATATCATCAATGGGGTTCTGGAACTGAATTATCTCGAGAATAAAGGCGCCGCTTTCGGCATGCTGCAAAATCAAAAAGCCTTTTTTGTCTTTGTGGCCTTCGTAATTCTGGGGGTAATAGGATATGTCCTTTATAAAATGCCTGATGATAAGAAATATAGGGTTCTACATGCGCTTTTAAGCATGATCGCTGCCGGCGCGATCGGTAACATGATCGACCGGATGCGGTTGGACTATGTTGTGGACTTCATCTATTTTGTATTGATCAACTTCCCCATCTTCAACGTGGCTGACATCTACGTGTCGCTCTCCACAGTGGCATTGGTGATCTTGCTTTTATTTTACTATAAGGAAAGCGATCTTAGTTTTATCAGCTTTAAGCAGAAGAAGTATCGTGAGCTGAAATAGACTAACGCAGTCGCTATTGTAATGCAGCATAAAGCCAAAGAAGAGGGTACAAGAGACTGCAGATCGCGGAAGATATTGGAAGAATTTTATGGAGCAATTTATATATCAGATCGGATTGGAGGAGGATGAGGAGCGGCTTGACAAATGGATCAGCAATGTACTGCCGGACTTATCCCGCTCCTATATCCAGAAATGTATCAAAGAGAATCATGTGTTAGTCAATCAAAAGCCCCAGAAGGCAAGTTACCGTCTGAAGGTAGACGATGAGATCCTGTTTTCCATCCCAGAGGCCGTGGAACCAGCCATAGAGGCAGAGGACATTCCGCTGGCCATTCTTTATGAGGACGAAGAGGTACTTGTGGTCAATAAGCCCAAGGGGATGGTAGTCCATCCGGCCCCCGGTCATTACAGCGGTACGCTGGTCAATGCGGTACTGTATCACTGCCGCGGCCGTCTTTCCGGTATCAACGGCGTGATGCGTCCCGGTATCGTGCACCGGATCGATCAGGATACGACAGGCTCCCTGATCGTCTGCAAGAATGACCACGCCCACCGGCTGATTGCCGCCCAGTTGAAAGAGCATACGATCATGCGCAGGTACCGGGCTATCGTACACGGCGTCATCGGGCAAGACACCGGTGTGATAGATGCGGCCATCGGCCGTGACCCGAAAGAGCGCAAGCGTATGGCAGTCAATGAACAAAACGGCAAAGCTGCGGTGACACATTACACTGTCCTGCAGCGTTTTCGGGACTACACTTATATCGAATGTCGTTTGGAGACTGGCCGTACCCACCAGATCAGGGTGCATATGAGTTCCATCGGACATCCGCTGTTGGGAGACACCGTTTATTGTCACCGGAAGGAAGCTTTTCATCTGGAGGGGCAGACTTTGCATGCTATGACAATCGGTTTTGCGCATCCTGTTGATGGTCATTATGTGGAAGTCACAGCACCTCTTCCTGCATATTTTGAACATCTGTTGCATATTTTGTAAGAACAATCGAAGATTACAAGAAGTTTCAAGAAATGAACATTCAGAAGTCTTGCGTAAGAATATGTTACACACAAGGGCTACTGAATGTTTTTTGATATAAAATGTGTTGACCGAGAGTGCATAAATATTGAATAGTTATACAATTAATTGTCTTTTTTCGATAAAAATATTGATTCTTTCACATTAATGTGATAAAGTAAATAAATGTAATTCAGAAATCATTTGATCAGGTCGGATCGATAAACGACTTGTTCATTGCACTAAAAGGGGTATTGTCATGGAGACCGCTGATTATTTGGATCGACTGTTACAGAAATACTCAGGTACATTTGACATCTATCAGCCATATGTGATTCATGGAAAAGAGTACCCTGCGTATGGGTACTTTTTTTCCCATACGGAAAAATATGTACTGGTCAGAGAGGCCAATATGTGGTCGGCCGACAGTTACGAGCATGTGCTGTTTATCAGAATCGGAGAGGTCGACCAGGCATTGATCGATAAGGCTTATGCACTTATAAAGGACTATATGGAGCCGGTTCTGGTTCGTAAAGGGGAAGCGCTTCCCGCGCAGGGACATATGTACAGCTACCTGACTATCAGCCTGATCGCTGAGCGGCCGCTTTCAAAGCAGATGCAGAAGGCTGTCAAGCGTTTTCGGTTTGAGAAAGGGTATCGCTTTAGTACGAGAGGATTCTCCCAGGCCCATATTATATGCGCAACGATGGAAGATGAGAGAGTCTATACCAATTATGTAGGGCGTAAGACGGCTAAGCTGTATCAAGACAATTTCAAATAGCTTATAGGATAGAGAAATCTATTTCATATAAGGGTATCGACGATGATCTTCCGGATGCATGGATGTAAGATTTCTGTCGATACTGAAAATCTATACAAACAGGAGGGAATTTAGTGTGAACTCAGTAGTATTAATCTTACTGGCTATTGTGATCTTCGTCGTAGCATACCTGACATACGGCAGATACCTGGCCAAAGCATGGGGGATCGACCCCAAACGTAAGACACCTGCCCATGAATTGGAAGACGGTGTCGATTATTGTCCTGCCAAGACTCCTGTCCTGATGGGACATCATTTCTCATCCATCGCCGGTGCCGGCCCGATCAACGGTCCGATTCAGGCGGCATTCTTCGGATGGCTTCCTTGTTTTCTTTGGATCGTGATCGGCGGTATCTTCTTCGGTGCCGTGCAGGACTTCGGTTCCATCTTCGTATCGATCCGTCACGAGGGCAAATCTCTCGGCGAAGTGATCGAGGAAAATATCGGTCGTAAGAGCAGAGTGCTCTTCACCGTATTCGCATGGCTTGTACTGTTATTGGTCATTGCGGCATTTGCTGATATTGTGGCAAATTCCTTCACGGGAAGTGATGCGAATGGTTCCGTGGCGACAGCCTCTTTATTGTTTATCCCGCTGGCGATCGCCTTCGGCTTTTTCGTATACAGAAAGAATGCTCCAATGGTAGTTGCTTCCGTGATAGGCGTGATCTTGCTGGCTGCCTGTGTAGCAATCGGTCTCGCTTTCCCGATCGTGCTTTCCAAGAACTTCTGGCTGGCATTCGTATTTGTTTACATCATGATCGCTTCCGTGACACCGGTATGGATCTTGTTGCAGCCCAGAGATTATTTAAGTTCGTTTTTGCTTTATTTTATGATGATCGCCGCGATCATCGGTATTTTTGCGGCACACCCGACAGTGGAGATTCCAGCTTTTATCGGCTTCCATGTGGGTAGCAGCTATCTGTTCCCGACTCTTTTCATCACCATTGCTTGTGGTGCTATATCCGGATTTCATTCACTGATCGGTTCCGGAACCACCTCCAAACAGCTGGATAATGAGAAGGATGCTTTGATGGTGGGATACGGCTCCATGTTGATCGAGTGTGTGCTGGCAGTGATCTCCCTGATCGCAGTAGCAACGCTGACTACAGACGGCCAGTTTGCAGCAGCAGGATTTGCATCACCGACAGTTGTATTTGCAGAGGCTATTTCCGGTTTCTTTGCAGTCATCGGTCTGCCGGATGCTGCCGTATCTGCAACCTATACCATTATCTCCTTGGCAGTATCCTGTTTCTGCCTTACGTCATTGGATACCGGAACAAGACTGGGGCGTTTTATGTTCCAGGAGCTTTTTGCCGGAACAGCGGCCGGGAAGAAGATGAAGCTTGACAATATGTATATAGCAACGATCGTCACAGCAGTCTGTGGTTTCGCGCTCTGTTTGGCAGGATACGCTAAAGTATGGCCGTTATTCGGCGCCTGCAATCAGCTTGTAGCAGTACCTGCTTTCCTGGCAGTCGGTACTTACTTGAAAAGGCATAATAAAAATAATAAGATGTTACATATCCCGATCATCTTTATGTCTGCAGCTACGCTGGTATCGTTGTTCTTCTCCTTTAAGAACAATATGACAGCACTTCTTAGCGGCGGTTTGAACGGCACGGAAGTATTCACCAATGTGCTGCAGAATGTGATCATAGTTCCGATCGTTATTCTGGCTGTCATCCTGTTATTTGACGGCGGAAAAGTACTCTGGGGTAAAGAAGGAAAGTAGCAGACTTATAAAAAGAACGTAGATCTTCCTGCAAGACAGGATTTTGGATGTACGTTCTTTTTATCGTAATAATCACCAAAACATTCAAAGAATATTTGCTTTTTGTGTGAAAAATGTATATAATATAAATATATCTATCTTTTAAAGAATGCATGACTATTAAACGGGCATAAGGCAAAAGATACGTATAATATTTTAAAAAGCGGAAAGGATGATGTTCTATGAATACAATTATCACCATCGGTCGCCAGTTTGGTTCCGGCGGTCGTGAGATCGGGAAGAAAGTAGCCGAATATTTCGGGATTAAATTTTATGATAAGGATCTATTGACGCGGGCAGCGAAGGAGAGTGGTTTCTGTGAAGAGATGATCCAGAGCCACGACGAACGGCCGACAAATTCATTCCTCTATAATCTGGTTATGGATACGTATTCTTTCGGTTATAATTCTTCTTCTTTTGTGGATATGCCAATCAGCCATAAGGTTTTCCTGGCACAGTTCGACACGATCAAGAAGATTGCCAGTGAAGGGCCCTGTGTGATCGTAGGCAGATGTGCCGACTATGCATTGCATGACTATCAGAACTGTCTGCATCTCTTTATCCTTGCTGATAAGGATCGCAGAGTGAAGCGTATCATGGAGCGTTACGAGGATGTCACAACAGAGCAGAAGGCTCTCGATATGATCAACAAGAAGGATAAACAGCGGCAGAGTTATTACAATTATTATTCCTCTAAGAAATGGGGCCGTTCAGAGAGTTACGACCTGTCCGTCAACAGCGGTGTGCTGGGTATAGACGGAACCGTGAAATTGATCGCGCAGTTTGTGGAAGATTTCGAGAGCAGATAAGATATCGGTATGCCGTATGCCGGTAAGGTCCGGACAGGAAAGTCTCGTACAATTAACGTATAAATAGTAGAAGGGCAGAAGCAATGATTGATTTACGCTTTTGCCCTTTTTAACGAAATGATCATGTATTTCCGCAGCCAGGATTCATAGTTATATATTCATAGTTATAAGGTCAGATCTTTCAGGCCTTCACTAATTCATATATATTGCTCATTTCTGCCTGTTCGTCGTATAGATCCTGATACATCTTAGTTTCAACGACAATAAAGCCTGCCTTCTCCAAAGTCTTACAAGAAGCGATATTTGCAACATTGGCCGTAGCAACAAGTTTAGTCAGGTCATATTTTGCAAACAGATAGTCCACGAAGCATTGTAATGCCTCAGCAGCATATCCGTTACCGCGATGCTCAGCGCCAATAAAGTATGTGACACCGACTTCCATAAAATCCTCATAAAACGAACTTCCGACAGAACCGATCACCTGATGATCTGCCTTCTCCTCTATAGCAAATGCCAGATATTCATGGTACGGATCATCCTCCAATTCCAGTTTCATAGCTTCCTTTATAAAATCACCCATCCATTTGTGACATTCACTGCAATCGCCGTAAATTTCTGTTAAACTGCCATCGGAAGCCATTTCAATAAATGCATTTTCATCTGATGTTTCTATACTTCTTATATTTAATCTTTTGGTTTCTAAAAACATATCTCTACCTACCTTATGTATAATGTGTTGTGGGCAAAAGATGCCATACAGTATTGTATGTAAAAGAAGATAAGTTATTCTATCTAGAACTATTCGCAAAACACAAGTTTAACGAATAGTTGCATGTGAAATAATCATATACATTATACAAACCTATTTTCTTATAATCCTTTGCGTTCCCGAAAATCCTCAGTGCTGTTATACTTTGTCACATAAGTCCGGTATCCATTATTCTGGTTGATCTGTTTTGCCTGTCTTTGTTTTTTGTCTGAGCCATAGTTCAGATAATTTTCTCGATAATGCCGGACTGTGTCAATCTCATCCGTAGCACGTCTGCGTTTCCTGGATGTGTGACGCATATAGAAATAAATTGCGATAATGATGAGCACTGTGATGAATAAAATACCGCCAGACATTATATACCTCCCATGATTCTGCTTTGCGGAATCTCAGATTAATCTCAGAATCCCGATGGCTTAGAATCCAGCCAACTCTCAAAATCCCAATACCTCGGAATCCAACCAAATTGTAAACGGACCATCATTGACAAGAGAAACCTTCATCACAGCACCAAATTCACCGTGTTCGACCTTGGAAACAGATTCACGGCATTTGGCGATGATATATTCGTAAAGTTCTTCTGCCAGATCTGGTTTGCCGGAATCGATAAAAGATGGGCGGTTGCCATGTTTACAATCGGCATACAGTGTGAATTGTGAAATAATTAACAATTCACCATTGACAGATGACAAATTAAGATTTGTCTTATCGTTTTCATCACTGAAAATACGCAGATTAATTAATTTGCGTATCATTTTATCTGCAATCTCTTTGGTATCCGTGTTGGAAACACCGACAAATACGCATAGTCCCTGCCCTATCGCACCAACTGTGCGATCTTCCACTGTTACATCTGCATTAGTTACTCTTTGAATCAGAAATCTCATTGCTGCTCTCTTCCTTCTTTTTTTTCTTTTTGACAGGAACGTACTCAGTGAAGATCTTCTTCTCGTCGATTTCACCTACGGTCATATATGGCTGCAAATCGGTGGGAAGATCCTTCTTGCGGAGCATCCTGTTCACAACGGCCTTCACCCCTGCATAGAACACTGCGAAGATCGGTACACCGACCACCATACCAAGAACCCCGAACAGACCACCGAAGATCGTGATCGAGAAGATAACCCAGAAGCCAGACAAACCGGTAGAATCTCCCAAAATCTTCGGCCCCAGGATATTACCGTCAAACTGCTGGATGAAAAGGATCAAGATGATAAAGTACAGCGCCTGCAGGGGATCCACCATCAATACCAATAGCGCACTCGGGATTCCACCGATCCACGGCCCAAAAAAGGGAATCACATTCGTCACACCCACGATCACACTCACAAGAATGGCATAAGGTGTACCAATGATATTGGTACAGATAAAGCAAATGATACCGATGATAATCGAATCTACGATCTTACCGCCGATAAATCCGATAAACGTACCGTGGATAAAGCGGAAATTAGAGATCACTTCATTGCCCGTCTTGCGGTCAAACAGCGCATAGACAATCTTCTTAGCCTGCCCGGCAAACCTCTCTTTGCTGCCCATAACATAGATAGATATGATAAAACCAATCACAAAATTCCATAATGCCTTAAAGATGCTTAGCACGCTTAACGACAATGTCTTGACAAGGCCATTAATATTCGGAAGCAGATTTGTATTGAAATAATCCAGAAGCTTAGGTGAGTACTGTGCCAGCAGCTCATTCACCGTCTGTTCCAGGTCGGGATTGTTCTTCATAAGTCCCAGTGCCCAATGATTCAGATTATTGAGATAGATAGGAAGCTGAAAAATAATGCTTTGGATACTACGTATCACCTCAGGAATGATCAATCCGAAGAATTCATAGAATACGATCACGATCAAAATAACTGTTATCAGCATGGAAACACCTCGGATCCGTTTCCTGCTCTTCGCATTCTCCGGTAATTTTGCCTTCTTATAAAGGGGCACGATTACTTTGCTCTCAATCTTATTGAGAACAGGTGTCATCAAATATGCAAGCACAAAACCGTCAATGATCGGCATGGCAATACCTACCAGCGTGCGCAGACCACTGGAAAGGCTGGATCTATGGAACAATATATAATAGAAAAAAATGCTCGCTGCAATGACCAGAAAAGCGGTGATACCCCAGTATATATATTTCCTGTCAAATTTAAATTTCATGCCGTAATTACACTCCCTGTCGTTAATCTAAGCTATCTCTAGTATACCATTTTTTTCAAAAACTGCATTATATTTTACAAAAAATTAATGTCATCTGAACAAATATTCTGTATAATATAGCTGTTGAAATATATGACATTGAAATATTGGCTTTTGAGAAAACGATATAAATCTGCAGGAAATGATGACAGGAGACAGAAATGAAATTACAACAAGTATACAGCCTTACACGCAAGGCTATTGATGATTATCATATGATACAAGCCGGCGATGAGATCGCCATCGGTATATCCGGCGGCAAGGACAGTCTTACATTGCTCTATGCCCTGCAGGGGCTGCGCCGTTTCTATCCGCATCCGTTCAAGCTTTGTGCCGTTACGGTCGATCTGGGCTTTGACAATCTGAAGCTTGACAAGATCAGCGAACTTTGCGAAGATCTCGACGTGCCCTATCATATCATTCACACGTATATTGCTAAGATCATATTTGAGGATCGTCGAGAAAGCAATCCCTGCTCACTGTGTGCCAAAATGCGCAAAGGAGCTTTAAATGACGCCATGAAGGCGATTGGCTGCAATAAGGTGGCCTATGCACACCATAAGGACGATGTGGTGGAAACAATGATGATGTCTCTGATCTATGAGGGCAGGTTTCATACTTTCCGTCCTGTCACCTATCTGGACCGCACCGACATCACCGTGATAAGACCTTTGGTCTATATGAATGAAGCTGACGTGATCGGTTTCGTCAATAAATATGAAGTTCCGGTGGTCAAAAGTCCCTGCCCCGCAGACGGCCATACAAAGCGGGAATATATCAAGAATCTCGTACAAAAGATCAATCTGGAATCACCTGGTGTCAAGGAAAGAATGTTTACAGCGATCCAGAATGGTAAACTGGACGGCTGGAGCCTGCACTAAAGTGAAAGAAATCCAGCAAGATAAAACATGAGAGTTATCAATATAAAAGGAAGGCACTTTATATCATGAATCCAAAGAACAACGATTACCACACGCAACAGAGTATTGATCACATTGAAAAAATGCGGGAAGTATTGGAAACCCTTCCTCCCTTCTGCAAACAATTCTTCCGCGGCGTCAGCGAATATACCTCCGCCAGGACAAGGCTTGCTTATGCATATGATATCAGGGTCTTCTTTGAATATCTGCATGACAATAACAGGAGCCTGGCAAACATGGATATTCGGGACTTTCCGCTCTCCCTTCTGGAACGACTTACCAGAGAAGATATCGAAGAATACATGGAATATCTCAGTTACTATCAAAAGGACGGTAAGGAATACACCAACGATGAGCGGGGTAAAAAGAGGAAACTTGCTTCACTCAGGAGTTTCTATAACTATTACTTTCAGGCAGAGCTGATCGAAAAAAATCCGGCGGTACTCGTTCCCCTGCCGAAGCTACATGAAAAAGAAATCATTCGCCTCGATCCGGCTGAAGTGGCGATTCTTCTGGATCAAGTGGAAGACGGTACGGGACTTACCAAAACACAGAAGCGCTTCCATCAAGCAACCAAAATAAGGGATGTAGCCATACTCACACTCTTGTTGGGAACAGGTATCCGTGTCTCTGAGTGTGTGGGACTGGATATCCGTGACGTTGATTTCAGAAATAACGGTATCCGTATCCTGCGAAAAGGTGGTTATGAGGCAGTCATCTATTTTGGTGAAGAAGTGGAGGATGCACTGTTGGACTACCTGGAAGAGAGACAACATATCATACCACAGTCAGGTCATGAAGACGCTCTGTTCCTTTCCCTGCAAAACCGACGCATGTCGGTACGGGCCGTAGAGAATATGGTAAAGAAGTATTCTGCTACAGTCACAAGCCTTAAGAAAATCACCCCTCATAAGCTCAGAAGCACCTACGGAACCTCTCTATATAAAGAAACCGGAGACATCTATCTGGTTGCGGATGTGCTTGGCCATAAGGATGTCAATACTACCAGAAAACATTATGCAGCGTTGGAAGATGACCGACGCCGTTACGCTGCCCGGCAGGTGAAACTGCGTGAAAACCTTCCGGAGTAGCCTGCTTCTCCACGTTTATTCAGTCTCTATATGCATTCCGGGCCTGCACCCTCCTTCATGTTTTCCTCCATACCGAAGCGCTTTGCGCTGAGGACACGAGCAGAATTTCAGATTCTGCTCTGCGATCAACAGAATTTGTGACGCTTCGGCACAAATTCTTGGTTGAATAAATTGCTCATCAGAGAATTTATTCAACCTTGTACTGCATCAAACATTGAAGATGGGTACAAGTATGAATCGTCACGCTCAATCTCCGGTATGACTGACATAATAAGGGACGATCAGATATTTCCCGTAGTGAATGAAGTCTCCCTCTATAGAGTTCATCTGTCTGACTTCGGCAATATAATCCTGTATAGAGTCATAATGGGTATCATCCATATACTGTTCAGCAATCGACCATAGAGTATCATGATTGGATATCGTGATACTCTTATAGTACTTATCAGAAACTCCTACATCATTCTTCGCATTAGACCGAAAAGTACTCAAGGTAAAAGAACTTACCGCGATCAGAAAGACCGTCACCAGAAATATATGTAAATGCTTCTTCATCTCCCGCTGTCTCCGGATCCTGTTCCTGATGATTCTTCTCTCACTCTTATGCGCTTCTGCACTTGCGTTCCTGTTTGCCCTCGAATCTTCTGTATTCATTATATCCACCTGCTTCCCGGCCTTTGTACGCTTCCCATTCTGTTCCGTTCACCACCTAACAATATAGTTACAGTTCAGTCATCGGTAGTATGGCCTTGTCTTCTGTACTTTCTTCTCCAAAGTTATTTCAAAGAACATATGTTGCGAACAAATGTTCTTTACATCATGTATTATATCGAACAGGTATTCGCATGTCAATACTTGACGATAAAATAATCGAACAAATATTCTGAATATATGTTTGCTTTTTAGTTGCTGGTGTGCTATGATAAGTATGGAAATAATTTATTTGGTTTTGTTAATAGTTGGTATATTTGTTTGAAAGGATAAGGTTATTATTTATGGGATATGGTAAGATTACCGCAAAGCAGCAACAGATTCTCAATTATATCAAAGATGAGATTTTACAGAGAGGTTATCCACCTGCAGTCCGTGAGATCTGTGAAGCTGTTAATCTGAAGTCTACATCTTCGGTCCATTCTCATTTAGAGACGTTGGAGAAGAACGGCTATATCAGGCGTGACCCCACGAAGCCGCGTGCGATCGAGATCTGTGACGATAATTTCCAGATGGTGCGTACTGAGATGGTCTCTATTCCGGTAATCGGACAGGTGGCGGCCGGACAGCCTATCTTGGCGGAAGCGAATATAGAGAGTTACTTCCCTGTTCCGGCAGATATGGTACCGGGAGGTGAATCCTTTGCCCTGAAGGTCAAGGGTGACTCTATGATCAATGTCGGCATATATAGTGGTGATCAGATCTTTGTGAAATGCTGTCAGACAGCTGACAATGGAGACACCGTAGTCGCATTGATCGATGACTCCGCTACGGTTAAGACTTTTTACAAGGAAGACGGCCATATCCGCCTGCAGCCGGAGAATGATTCCATGGATCCGATCATTGTGGATGATTGCCAAATTTTAGGAAAAGTTTTTGGTGTATTTAGATTGTATCGCTGATCAAATCTGTTACAGATAATGTCCTTTACATTCTAGTGTGCTGACATGTTCATTTTCAGTCAAATGGCGCAGAATGAATTTTCAGGTTCAAGGCGGCTGAACGAGGCGATGAGGTGGCATCGTCGAGTGAGGTAGGCGCGGCAGACGGAAATTCAAGCAAGCCATTTAGCGAAATGTGAACGTGTCAGACACTAGTTGTTGATTGGTTTATTTTCCAGTATAGCAATGAAGTCGTACGGTATACTAATAGTAACTGTTTGGTTCATCTGAACAGTTACTATTATGTTTTACCCGGGGATTTTTCTCTATAGCTATAGACAGTGAAATCCTTTATTTTGCACTGAGAATTGCTCTTGGAGCCTATGGATATGCTTTCAGCGGCTTCGGAATGGAGGGAAATATGAAAAATAAAGGTTTAGATTGTCTTGCACTGACGATCGCCATTATTGGTGCCATCAACTGGGGCCTGATCGGTCTTTTCAGTTTTGACCTTGTGGCTTTCGTCTTTGGTAACATGTCATGGTTTTCAAGAATCATTTATGCCCTGGTAGGTATTGCCGGTCTCTATATCATCACATTTTATATGTATGCAGGCGGAGATGTCAGGGAAGCTGAATCGTAGACGGATTCAGTCATCAGTCAAATCCCTGCAGCAGGCTGACGAACATCAAATTTGTAACGCAGCAAGCTATAGGGCATTCGACCCTCGAGGCATTTGCCAATATGCGCAAACCAGCCTTTGGCTGACTTTAGGAGCGACACCTGGCATTGCCCACAGAATATAACGAATCAGAATCAGATTTACTATGAGAGAGCCCGGCATTACTATACAATGCCGGGCTCTCTGAATTATATATGAAATCTGAAATGTTGATTCTGGTATGCTGAATCTGTTATTCTTTGTAAACATTTCTACAAAGAATCTATCTGTTTCCCATCTCTCCAGATACGTTCCAGATCATAGAAAAGACGGTTCTCCTTATCAAAAATATGAATGATCACGTCATGAAAATCCAACAGTACCCAGTTGGCATTCTGATAACCTTCTATCTGCCGAAGTGTAACCCCTGCCCGTCCCAATGTCTCCTCCACATGATCAGAAAGTGCTTGGATCTGGCTGTGGTTCGTCCCATTGGCAATGATAAAATAATCGGCGATGACAGAGACTTCGCTGATATCAATGGTCTTGATCTCTTCCGCCTTTTTATCCTCCAGTGCTTGTATGGCAAGCTTGGCTATTTCTTTACTTTCCATATCTTCCTCCATTCTGAAGCGTTTACGCTGAAGACGCGAG